>JAKALW010000200.1 GCA_021823945.1 Microcaldota archaeon | reverse complement strand
CAGCAGTCACGCGCACTGCCGATATTCTCGCAGTAGGGGTGGGCAAGCCCAGGTTCATAAAGGCAGACATGGTGAAAGAAGGCGCGGTTGTAATAGACATCGGCATAAACAGGACAGAGGGAAAGCTGATTGGCGATTCGGATTTCGACTCGTTGTGCTCCAAAGTCAAGGCAATCTCGCCTGTCCCGGGCGGAGTCGGGCCAATGACGCGCGCAATGCTTCTGGAGAACCTCCTGATAGCATATAAACTGCAGGAAAAGCAAGCTATGCCGGGTTTAACAGCCGATAGCGCAGAAATGGCAAACCCGTCAAAAATCCATCCTTACCCGGTCAATCCCAAGCTCCTTGCCGGGAACCCGGAAAAAACCGGGAAATGAAAAAGCGCCGCCAAAAGCCAATTCGCCAGACAAAAGTTTCATGTTTCTTGTTGAACGTGACCAAAAATGGAATACCCCGAAGCCAAAAAATCCCTCTACTCCCTAGCCATGATGGGCTCGCGGCTTGGCACTGCAAGGATGAAGCGCCTGCTCGCTGCGCTTGGCAATCCGCAAAGGAAATACCGGATAATCACGGTCGCAGGCTCGAACGGCAAGGGCTCCACTGTCAATTTCATATCGAACATGCTCATTGCAAAAGGCCTTAAAACAGGCTCATACACTTCGCCGCACCTTGATTTTTTCGAGGAGCGCATACGCGTTGGCGGCAAGAACATCACGAAAAAAGATTTCGCTTCCTGTTTCTCTAAAGTATACCCGCACTCGCGCAGGCTCGGCTGCACATTTTTCGAGGTTTTGACTGCCGTGGCATTCGTCCACTACGCGAAAAAGCGCGTGGACGTGGCTGTGCTTGAGGTCGGTCTTGGCGGCAGGCTGGACGCCACCAATGCCGCAGACGCCGACATGGCGGTCATAACCAGTGTCAGCCTGGACCACACCCAGCTTCTGGGCGGCACTGTCGGGAAAATAGCGCGCGAGAAAGCCGGGATAATCAGGCGCGGCTCAATCGCCATCATGGCGGAGCGCAACCCCGAAGCACTGAAAGCTGTGAAGGCAGCGGCGCGCAAAAAGGGCGCCAAGCTCGTGCTCTCATGGGAAAATGTGTCCGTCTCGCCCACGTCGGTAGGCACTGACCACACAGACATCACAATCAAGTGCGGGGGCGAGAGGCTCTGGTGCACATTGAACTCCCCGGGCGTGTACCAGCTCCAAAATATAGCCACGGCGGTCTGCGCATATATGAATTTCATGGGCACTTTTGACGCCAATCCAATCAGGTCCGCGTGCGAGAACACTTTCATGCCAGGCAGGCTCGAGGTCATGTCCTCAAGGCCTCTTGTTGTGATGGACTGCGCGCACAACCCCGACGCATTCAAGATGCTTTTGAAGTCCCTGGAAGTCTTCGGCAGGCGCAGGTTCGTCCTTGTCTTCGGGGCAATGCGGGACAAGGATTTCAGGTCCATGCTGATGCAAGTCAGGGGCAAAGCCTCGCACATAGTCCTCAATTCGCCAACAGTCGGGGACAGGGCGCTTGGCGCGTCGGAGCTTGAGCCTGTTGTTAAGAAGCTTGGCGTGCCATACACAATTGTTGACGACCCGTACGAGTCGGTACGCGCAGCTAAAAGGATTGCGGGCAGGCGCGGCATGGTGGTCGTCGCCGGGTCCATGTACATGCTTTACCAGGCAAGGCACAGGAAGAATCATGTTGGCTTATAGGGAACTCCAGAATGTGGCGGGGTGCAATCCAAATGATAACCAAAAAGGAAATCCGCGAGTCCGTGAGCGCAAGGAGGAACGCGCTAAGCGACGAGGACGTAATACTTGCAAGCACCTCGATTATAGAGAACCTCCAGTCCTCTTTCATGTACAAGAAGGCGCGCACTGTGCTGTTCTACTGTTCCACGCGCGGCGAGGTCTACACCCACGGCGCGATTTCGGCGGCAATAAAGGGCGGGAAAATTGTAGCCCTGCCAAAGACCAACACTGGCACGCGCGAGCTTGTTCTATATAAAATCAGGTCATTGTCCGACCTTGCCAAAGGCGCCTATGGGGTTTTGGAGCCGGTGCCGGACCATCTGCACAAAATCAGCATCCAGGACATCGACTTGGTGATTGTCCCGGGCGTGGCTTTCGACAAGGAGGGCAACAGGATAGGCCTCGGGCTCGGCTATTACGACAGGCTTTTGCCAGGCGTCGCAGGCTTGGGCAGTATTTGCGCGCTCGCGTACTCGTTCCAGATAGTCGAAAAAATACCCCATGACGCCCATGACATTCCAATGGACTGCATATTTTGCGAGGACCATGTCATAGATTGCAAGAAATTCCGCAGGAAGCCTATGAAGAAACCCGCGCTTGCAGGCGCAGCAGCAAAACAGGCGGCAAAACAACAGGCGCCAGCGCAGGCAAAACCCGCGAAAGCCCAGGCATCGAAGCCTGCCAAGCCCGCGGCGCGCGAGAAGAGGGCCCCTCCTTCTCCGCCCGAGCATGGCCCCGAGGCAGTCTTGCCTGTGCGCGGGAAGTCCAGGGTCAAGGCATTCGAGAGGGAGATTTTCCCTGGCAGGAAATGATTTGTCAAAAAGTTGATTTGTCAAAAAGTTGATTTGTATGGCGTA
>JAKALW010000013.1 GCA_021823945.1 Microcaldota archaeon | reverse complement strand
GGATGGCGCGGGGCAAGCCAGCCCCAAAGCCACAAATTTCCAGTTTCCAAGCCCTAAACCACAGAAGCGGCAAAGCGCGTGACAAACACGGCCTGCTTTTTGCCCAAGATTCCAGTCTTCTCCTAAATCCCGTACCTGTCCTTGAAAAAGGACTTGGAATTCGTCTTCGCGATGGCGTTTTCAATGCCGTCCCTGTCAAAGCCGACGACCATCTCGCCGTTGATTTCAATCTGGGGAACACCCATCTGGCCGCTCTTGGATATCATTTCCTGCGCAGCCATGTGGTCGCGCGAAACGTCGACTTCCGTGTATTTTATGCCTTTGTCATCAAGGTACCTTTTTGCCATTGAGCAGTAAGGGCATGTTTGCGTAGTGTATACTTTAACGTCCATATTTTTCACCTGTTTTTTCTCCTCGGCTTTTTGCGACATCTCAAGCATTTTTTTCTGCCTGATCCTCTCAAGCTCTGAATCCGTTGAATCCATAATGGCACCTGCCCTGGAAAACATGGCTTTGCGCGCTTATTAGATTTGCCTGGGCAAACCCGGGGTGCCAGGGCGCGCATCGCACACCCGCTTCCAGCCATGTCTGGTTTATAGTTTATAACTATAAACTAAAAACTATATAAAGCTATCTGCTGATAACCTTTCCATGCGAAAGGGCACCAAGGAAACGCTTTTTGGAAGCAAATGCAGCGACTGCGACGATGTCATTGCCATGATATGGGGGCTAAATGGCACTGACAGGAAGATATTGTCCATACTGTGCGGCTGCGGCAGGGGCGAAAAAAAGGGCGCATTGGAGCTTTCTCGCGCGTTAAAGCTCACATCTGGGAGGATTGCCCAGAGGCTTGATTACCTCGCGCGCCAGGGGCTTGTGATGCGCGAGAAAATCAGTCTCCCAAAAGGGTACAGGTACGCCTACTTCTCCCCTGACAAGAAGGAGCTTGCAAGGCTTGCGAAAATCAAGCTTAATGAGAAAATGGCAGAGATAGAGCGCGCGCTTGGGAACTAACAAGAGCCTAAAAGGGATTGGCTTGAAGCGTGCAATTATTGCAGTATGCCGGGCGCTTTGCATTCGGACATGGCGCGTTTTTTAAATCCCGTAAATCTTCTTCATGAACGCCAGCGCGAAATAAGCCAACACGCCGCCAGCCACTGCCGTTGCAAGCTGCAACGCGCCCATTGCGGAAAGGATTGCCTGGGGCACAAGCCCGAAATTGGACAAGAGCATGGCGAACCCGAAAATCAGCGCGGCTTTCAGCGCCGCGGAGCCGGCAAGCACTGCGAAGAAATTGATTTTCCTCCCTGCGTGGTACTCCTTGAAAGCATAGACAATCACTGCATTGCCAAGCCAAATGAACGGGAGCAGGTATGCAAGGAATATGGAGAACGGCCCGAAGAGAAGCCCGCTTGCAATCTGCGCTACTGCGGGAAGGAAAACCAGGTAATACGGCTTCTCGCCTTTCAAAAGCACTGCGCCAACCACCAGGGTGGCATTGACTATCGTGCCAGTGACAAGCTGTGCGCCTGGAACAAAGAATGGCACTGCGAATATGAAAAGCAGCATTGACGCGAAAAAGGCCGATGAATTCACGAATCCCAATGCCCCAAGCACAGGATTGTCTGATTGGAAAACGTCTATTTCCCTGTTAATTTTTTTGCGCCTTGTTTTTTCAGCCATGAGAACCAACTGCATTATTGATGCTGGCTTAATTTAAGGATTTGTGAGCTATTGCGGGCAAATGCTAAAATATAGGCCTGAATTTCAGCGCAATTTAAGCTCTGCTAGACCACCGCAGTCGGCCAATAACCCTTGCCCGGCATAAGGCGGGAAAAACAGGGCTGGGCATGGAAATGCCCAAATTGCCAAAAACCAAATGCTTACTGGATATCCGCAGGCAGGGAGCCCGGGATGCCCTGGATTTCCTGGGGGTACGTTCCCTTGAACTTCACCTTGCCATCCTCCACTTGCAGTGTGTCTATTGAAAGGCCCGGATTCCTGTTGAAAAAGTCCGCGGCGACGGCATTGAGAAGGTCCTGCGCCTGGGAAAGCTGCGCACCTCCAATGCCAAGTCTGCCCACCTCAAGGGATTCAAGCTTGAATGTCACGAGCCGTGATGAGACCTGGTCGAGCTTGCCCTTCACGTAAATGGGGGCATTGAGCTGTGGAATGTTGAGCATGCCCGAACTTTCAATTGTCCCGTCGGCGTTGAACTTCACCTGCGCGTCTTTAATGGGACCTTTGGTGGCCTGGTTGAGGTTTGCAGTGAATTCCTCGGACGTGATTTCAGTGTCCACAGGCACGCTGCCCTTTGACACATACGGGCAGGTGAGGCACCAGTCTTTGGCATTTGTCATCTTGAACCCGGGAATCTTCGCAAGCGCGCTTTGGTAATCGCCAGGCGTGTATTTGACTCCCAGGTCGCGGGGCTTGTCGGTCCCAAGCAGGCCGGAGAGGCCAGGGAAAAAACCGAAATACGCTATTGAAAGCGAAAATAGGATTATGAAAATAACTGCCGCCGCGGCCAGCGCAAGTGCGACAGAGCCCAAAGACTTGAAAGCGCCAGTTTTCTCTCCCATGCAATCACCCTCCAGGAATTGTCTGGTTTTGGACCTGGCCGAGCTCTGCAGCAAAGTCTGCAAACCCGCCCCAGCCATTTTGCCCGAAGCTGTAGACGTCTTTGTCCGCCATGACAACCCAGATGTAATGGTTGCTCTGCTCGCACTGCGCCAGGGTTGTTGAACAGACCTGGAAATCCTGGCCGATAGTGCCTATGAATTCCCCGCCACTGGGCTCGTAGACGGACGCACCGTTTAGCAGCTCCATTTGCGAAGAGGAATTGACCTGAACCTTGGACAGGGCCACAGTGCAGTGCCCAACCGCGCCGTCGAGGTAGCAGACCACGTAGGGGTAGATTTGGGACAGCTTGCCCAGATAGACCTTGTCCGCATTGAGGTAATAATAATAGGTATCGCCAGGGTTGGACTTGCCTGCAAGCGGGAACACGCGAAATTCGCCGCTCCCGCTCTCCCATGCAGCCACTGTGGCATTGGGGTCTTCCTCCTTTATGTAATTAATCGTGGCCTTGGAAAAGAGCGCAATGGCCTTGCAATCCCCGCCCCAGCGCTGGGCAGTCTCAAGCAGGCTTTGGACATGGTCGTTTCCCAAGACGGGCTTGTAGCTTATGGAAACGGCCGTGTGCTGCATCCTGTCGTATGCGCAGGCAAGGTTCAACTCTTCCATCCTGCTTGTCGGGTTCAGTTCCGTGCAGTCCTGCAATACGCGGAGCCTGAAGAAATCTATGCTGCTTGAAAGCCCGGCAGGCAGGATTGAATTTGCCTGGAACCAGCTGAAGGACGCATTGAGCTCGGCCTGCATTGCATAAATCGAGTCGTTGATTTGGGCAATGGATTCCTGCTGGCTTGAAAGCGCGCTCTTGTTCGCCTCAAGCTGCGCCTGGACAGTATCAAGCCTTGCGGACGTTGAATTTAATATGAACTTGGTGATTTCAAGGTCCTTTTGCGCGCTTGCAAGGGTGGAGTTCAATGAATTCACCGAATCCGCAAGCTCGCGGTTTTGCGCGTCAATTGAGACAAGCCTCGCATTGAGCTGGGCATTGGTGGAGTTTAGTGAGATTGCCTCTGCCTGGCTCCTCGCCAGCATGCTTTGTGACGAGATATAGCCAAATGCCAGAAAGACGGCTACTGCGAGAAGGAATACAGCTGCCGCCGACAGGCCTATGATGGCGATGTTGCCAGTCTGTTTGCCCAGTTGCATTGCATGACCTTTTGTGCACGAACTTATGATGTCTCAATATTGCATATACGTTATTTTAAGATAGCAGAACATATGGAAAATGGAAACATGGGGCATAATACATGCGCGTGAAACATATGGAAATAGAGGAAATATCCAAAATTGACGGAAAAGGCAGGGTTCTCATTCCCGCGAAAATCAGGAAATCCGCGGGCATTGCGGACGATTCCGCCATAATCGTATCCTATGATTCAGCATCGAATTCCATAAGCATAATCCCCGCATTTGAGAAAAGCCTCAACAGGATAGAGATTGGCATGGGCGACGTGCCAGGGGCGCTTTCACGGCTTGCCCAGGCGCTATACCTTGAGGGCGTGGACATTGTGAGAAGCGAGTCTGTCAGCATGGCGCGCGGCAAGAAGGCGCGCTGGATTGTCACGTGCAAGGGCATGGAGGCGCCAAAGCTTGAAAAAATCAGGGCAAGGCTTCTCAAGGCCGGCGCAGAGTCAGTTTCCATTTCCAAGGTTTAAGGCGGCAGACTTCTTAGCCTTTGGCAGGAAAAGTCAGCTGATTTTGAAAGGATTTACAAGGAAGGCGCAAAGGTCATTTCTGAGTATAATGAACTCAATGCGAGAAAAGAAGAACTTGGATTTGACAATACCGAGTATGCCCTCCTTCTGGCACTGGAAGAAAGGTTTGGAAAGAATGATAAATACACAGAGGACACAAGGGAGATTGGCAGGAAGATAAAGGAGAATATGTTTCCGGGCTGGCAATTCCAGGCAAGCGCGAAAAAGGCAGTTGACAAGGAGATAAGGCAATTCCTGAGAAAATACGTAAAAGAAAACGGGCTGACACTTGATGAGCTTGAAGAACTGCACAAGAAAATAATTAACAATGTGATGTCCTATGCCCAAAGTTAGAGTTGACAACCTGGAAATCCAATACGATGTTGTCAATAGGGACATTGGATTTCCAAGGCTTGAGTTCAGGACAGGAAGGCTGGCTGTGATACTCCCTAAGGGCAAAGATGCAAAGGAGATTGTTGAAAAACACAAGACTTGGATTGGAAAAAAACATGCTGAAATAATAAAGGCTACGGCAAAGTCAAAAGAAAAAAGTCTAGACTTAAGCAGAACAGTCCAGGACTTTAAAATTAGTAGTCTAAGGAGAGTTAAACTGGTTTCTGAAAAACATGGCTTTAGTGCAAAAAGCGTGTATTTCAGGAAAATGAAATCCAAATGGGCCAGCCATAGTTCCAATGGAAATCTAACCATAAACACATACTTGCGCTTTCTGCCTGAACGCTTGATAAACTACGTCATATTCCATGAGCTTGTGCATTCAGTTGAAAGAAGACATAATGAAAGATTTTGGCGGATTGTTGAAAAGGGATTCAAAAACCACCTGAAATTAGAAAATGAACTGATGATTTATTGGTTCATAATCCAAGAAAATATCCCCAAGAATGAACTAACATAAATCAACGATTTAAGAGGAGCAAAATGGAAGATATTGCAAAACCTCACATTGAATATATATTTATTGATGAAAGCGGGGATTTGGGCAAGTACGGGACGGTCTATTTCACAATTGTGGCTCTCTCAAGCCACGTGCCAAACGAGCTTGCAAGGATACTAAAAAGGCTGCGCGAGCGCAAACTGAAAAAGAAACTGAAGGAACTCTCTGAGATAAAGGCGAACAACTCTTCAAGCGATATAAAAAGATGGGTACTTGAACGCCTTAACAGATGCGACTGCTCAATTTCCGCTGTTGCGATACCGAAGGCAAAAGTAAGGGACGATTTGTTTTCACACAAGGAAAAATTGTACAATTACCTGTGCGGGCTCCTTTTTGAGCATATAAGCCTCAATACCGACATTGTTGATATTACAATTGACAAAAAAAACGGCAATAGGTTGTTGCAGGACGACTTCAACAACTACATAGAAAAAAAGATAAATGGAAGAAAAACTGATTTGAAAGTAAGGATAAGGCATCTTGAATCACATGCTTCAAACGAGCTTCAAGTAGCTGATTTTGTGGCATGGGCGATAAATAGGAAATTCACGCATGGGGATTCTGAATTTTACGAGATAATAAAGACTAAGATAAAAAACCAGGGAAAAGAAGAGATTTGGAAGTAAGATATAATAGCGGACCCAAGGCAGGCTTTTTATGTGCACCATCCGGTGCACGCCACGCCTTGGACTTACCCACTGATACATATTACTCAAAAAGGGCTTATATTACTTTCTTGTCCTGCCCTTCCCCACATGCCCACACAAAGTGGGAAAAAAGTGGGAAAAGCTTATAAAGCCAAAATCCGCACCAATAGCACCGGCAAGGCATTAGCCAGGCATTAAGTTTGGGCCCGGATTTTTGGGCCTGGAATTTGGCCAGGCAAATCAAGATTGGGCTTGAATGCCTGCGAATTGGAATTAGATTTCAAAAAAGGTGCTAACAAATGGAGCCAAAAGGGTGTGTTCTTCACAGGGACAGGATTGCAAGCGGAAAAGATTAGCAAGGATGCCGTTTCAGCCTACTTAAAGGAAAGGAAAGCCGAAGACAGCAAAGCCTTTGAAACCGCAAATGGAGTTTTCAGGGAAATTGAAAGCAGGGGCTTTGATGCCATTTCAGATTTCACAAGGAAATTCGACAGGATGGAGATAACAGGGGAAAACATCAAAGTGCCCCAAAGCGAGCTTGCCAGTGCGGAAAAAGCGCTTTCAAATGATGAACGTGTTGCAATACTTGAAATGATACGCAGGGTCAGGAAATTCGCCCTTGCCCAGAGAAAAACCATGGGCCCCGTGTCTGTCAAAGGCGCGGACGGTACGACAAAACTTGTTTTCAAGCCAGTCGGGACAGTGGGGATATACGTGCCTGCCGGCTTGGCGCCATTGTTCTCTTCGCTTGTGATGGCGGCAGTGCCAGCGCAGGCGGCTGGCGTGGAAAATATCATTGTTTGCACTCCGCCAAAGGCGAGCGCCGATGCTTCGCGGCTGATTTACGCCACTGCAAGCATGTGCGGCATAAAAAACGTGTACAGGATTGGCGGGGCGCAGGCTGTTTTTGCTATGGCGCTTGGAATTGACGGCTTGATGCCAAAAGCCGACGTTATATGCGGGCCTGGAAACTCGTATGTGAGCGCGGCAAAGCAGATAGCCCAGTCAATGGCTGGCGCCAGGATTGACGTGCCTGCCGGGCCTTCGGAAGTGCTTGTCATTGCTGACAGGACGGCAAACCCATCTTATGTGGCTGCTGACATGCTGGCCCAGGCAGAACACGGAACAGGGAGCGCGGCAATATGCATATGCACAAGCAAGGAAATGGCAGATTGTGTCATTGCCGAGCTTGACTCACAGCTTGGAAAACTGCCCGAATCCAGCCCCGCGAAGGTTTCAATCCCGAAATGGGGCAGGGTATGGATTGCGGCAAGCATTGACAAAGCGATTGGCGCGTCGGAAAAAATAGCTCCTGAACACCTGGAACTCGCAGTGGTGGGCGCGGGCAAATATGCAGGCAAAATATCAAACGCTGGCGCTGTCTTCATCAGGACAGCGGAGGCATTTTGCGATTATGGCATGAGCGGCGGGAACCACATACTCCCGACGGGCGTTGCGGCAAAGGCATGGGGCGGCGTGAGCGTCCAGACATTTGGCAAGTGGCAGTATGTCGAAATGTTGAATGCGAAGGCGCAGGATAGGCTTGCAAAAACGTGCGCCAGGCTTGCGAGGATGGAAGGGCTTGAGGCGCACGCCAGGGCTGCGGAGAAGAGAGCAAAAAATCCTGGGAATAAATGAATAATTTTGAAACACTGGCATTGGAAATGCAAAGGAATGGGGAACGCAAAAGGAAAGGGAAATGAAAATGGAAAAAGCTGGCAAAATAGATAAAATTGGCAAACTGGTGCGAAAAGAGATTGGCGAGCTTGAGCCATACACGTGCGCCCGCGACCTGTACAAGGAGGCTGACGCATTCCTTGACGCCAATGAGAACTCGTTTGGCGCGTGCATTTCGCCAGTTGAGGGTGTCAGGCTGAATTCATACCCGGACTCTGACCAAAACAGGCTAAGGGACGCGATTGCCTCATATGCAGGGGTGGAAAGGGATGAAAAAATTGGAAAACAATTTTTTCAGACTTGTAAATTGCCCAGGTGTTGTGAAACGTTCAATTTACAAGCAGAAAACATACTGGTTGGAAATGGCTCCGACGAGATAATCGACCTGTGCGTCAGGACATTTGTGGGGGCGGGCGAAAACATAATTTCAGTGGAGCCTGGCTATTCAATGTATGGGGTTTGCGCACGCGCGCAGGGCGCGAATGTCAAGGTGTCGCTATTGGGCAAGGATTTCCAGCCCGACGTGAAGGCAATACTCGCGCAGGCTGACGCCAAGACAAAAATGATTTTCATAGTGTCGCCAAACAGCCCGGTTGGCGCGCCAGTGAAGATTGCAAAAATCGAGGAACTTGCAAGGCGCGCAAACGCGGTTGTGTTTGTGGACGAGGCGTATGTGGAGTTTGGCGGGCAAAGCGCCGCCGGGCTTGTGGAGAAATACGACAACCTGATAATTTCAAGGACATTTTCAAAGGCATGGGGGCTTGCTGGCCTTCGCGTAGGATATGCCATTTCAAACAGGAAAGTGATTTCCATAATCAGGCGGCTAAAGGCGCCTTATAACCTGAACTCCCTGTCATCCGCCCTCGCATTGAAGGCGCTAAAATCCGGCAGGGAGAAAATGCTTGCAAATTGCAGGAAAATCAGGATAGAGAGGGAAAAGTTAAGGCAAGCATTGGAAGGGCTCGGATTCTCTGTTTATCCGTCCGTTTGCAATTTCCTGCTTGCAAAGCCGCCCCTTGGCGCAATGACCGCATCGAGGATGCAAAAGGAGATTGCCAAAAGCTGGATAATAGTGCGCGACAGGTCGGGCATGCCCACACTGCAAAACACTTTCAGGATAACAATCGGGATGCCTGGGCAGAATGCGAAGCTGCTTGCGCAGATAAGGAAATTGCTAAAGCAGGGCGCAAAATATGACTGCGTGCTTTTTGACATGGACGGCGTGCTGATTGACGTTTCGAAAAGCTATATTGCCGCGATTGGGAAAACTGCCAATGATTATCTTGGCAATTTGGAAAAACAGGAAAAAACAGGCACTGGAAAAAGCATTGGCAAACGCATGGTTGGCGGCAGGGGCTTGGTTGAGGGCAGGCGATTGATTGGCAGGGAAGAAATTGACGCAATCAAGGCATTGCCCGGCTTCAATAATGACTGGGACGCCACATTCGCACTTGTCAGGCAGGCGATGAACAAGGAAAGCGTGGGTTTGGCAAAACCCCTGACAAGCAAGGACAGGAAAGGCAGGCTTTACGCAAGCCTGAAGGGGAAATTCCAGGAGTATTACCTCAACGGGCCAATCCAGGCTGAAAAGCCGCTTGTTGATGCTGATTTTCTGGCATGCTTGAAAAAATCAGGCGTGAAACTTGGAATAGTGACTGGACGGCCCAGGGCTGAGGCAGAGTTTGCGGTTGGCAATAATTCATGGCAGGCATTATTCCCAGATAAAAACATAGTTGCGCTTGAGGACTGCGATGAGGAAAAGCCAAGCCCAAAGCCAGTCCTTCTTGCGATTGCCAGGCTTGGCGCCAAAAACCCGATTTACATTGGCGACAATGTGTCGGATTATGAGGCGTGCAGGAAAGCTGGCGTGCCATGCATAATAATTGGGAATGGAACTGCCGGGGACTGGAATATAGGCAAGATGTCAGACTTGATGGTGATGGTATGAAAGCAAGAATTGCAAAGATAGCCAGGAAAACATCCGAGACGGATATTGCGCTCAGCCTGAAAATTGACGGCACTGGAAAGGCTGAAGTGGATACTGGAATAGGTTTTCTGGACCACATGCTCATTTCATTTGCCAAGCACGGGTTTTTTGACCTTGGCGTAAAGGCAAAGGGGGATTTGGAAATCGACCAGCACCACCTAGTCGAGGATTTGGGCATATGCCTCGGCATGGCGTTTGCAAAAGCATTGGGTGACAAGAAAGGCATTTCGCGCGCGGGTATGTTCGCATTCCCGATGGATGAGACATTGTCGCTTGTGTCAGTTGACTTCTCAGGGAGGAGCGCCCTGACATTTGACGCGAAATTCGAGCGCGAGTTCATTGGCGGCTTGCAATCGGACCTGGCAAAGGAGTTCTTTGCCGGGTTTTCACAGGGCGCGCGGTGCAATGTGTTTGTCCGCGTGCTATACGGCGGCAATGACCACCACAAATGCGAAGGCATGTTCAAGGGTTTTGCCCGCGCCTGCTGCGAGGCATGCGCTTTTCGGGAAAGGGCAAATGGGAAGGTTCCAAGCACAAAAGGGATGATTTAGATGATTGGCGAAAAAATTGCAAAAACAGGGAAAGAAACTGCATCTGCCGCAAATGGCAGGGCAAGAAAGGCAAAAGGCAGGCCGGGCGGCATGATTGGCAAATCAACGTGCAATGGCGCGCTGAAAATCGCAGTGCCAAACAAGGGCAGGCTCAAGATGCCTGCTTTGGACTTGCTTGAGAAGTGCCAAATCAAAGTGGAGATTGCCGAGGACGAGCGCAGGCTTTGGGCAGAGACTTCGGACCCGCAGGCATGCGTTGTCTTTGCACGGGCGGAGGACATACCCGACATTGTGGCAAGCGGCGCTGCCGACTGCGGCATAACCGGGCTTGACTTGGTTGTCGAGAAAAAGGCAAATGCCAAAGTCCTCCAGAACCTCGGGTTTGGCAGGTGCAAAATAGCAATTGCAGGGCCAAAAGGCTCAAAACTTGCCATGCTTTCAGGCTCAAGGATTGCAACTAAGACCCCGAACCTGCTTGAAACATACCTGAAAAGGAAAGGCATCAGGGCAAAGACTGTCATGATCAAGGGTGCCACGGAACTCTCGCCAATGCTTGGGATTTCGGAATTCATCTGCGACCACGTGTCAACCGGTTCCACGCTTGCGGCAAACGCGCTTTTCGAGATTGACACGGTTTTCGAGTCAGAGGCGTGCTTTGTCAGCGCGCCAAGGCTCCAAAAGGAGAAGAAAACCCTTGTGGAATCCCTTGCAAGCCTCATATCCGGGACACTTGCCGCAGGCGGCAGGAAATACCTTATGATGAATGTTGACGAGCGCGACCTGAAACGCCTGGCATCCTCAATCCCAAGCGCGAAGAGCCCCACAGTGCTCCAACTTGCCAAAAAAGGGCAGTTCGCTGTGCACACCGTTGTCCCCGCGCTGGGATTGGCAGGATTAATCCGCAGGCTAAAAGAGCTTGGCGCGCGCGACATACTTGTCCTTGGGATAAACCAGGTAATTGCATAGGTGCATGGCATGGCAAAACAAGATGCTGATGGATTGGCAGGCAGGGGCATGCAGGTCCAAGCAGGCATTGCTGGAATCCTGGATTTGGGAATTGGAAATGTCGCAAGCGTTTCAAATGCTGTTTTGCGCGCGGGCGGTAAGCCAGTGATAATAAGTGGCATGGGCTCTGCGGGAATGGACAATGCTGGCAAGAGCATGATTGGCAAGGGCAATGCCGGAAATGACAGAATTGGCAAAGT
>JAKALW010000199.1 GCA_021823945.1 Microcaldota archaeon | reverse complement strand
GCGTCCATGACTTTCCCGCCCTTGATTTTGAGCATGATTTGCACAGTGTCGCCGCAAAGCGGGTTGGCGTCCATTGCCTTCGCATTGGCGGCCTTCATCATCCTGCGGTTGAGCGGGTTTTTGTAATTGTCAAGTATGATTTCCCTGTAAAGCTCAACAGACGCCATATTCCAACAACTCAAAACCAATTCCATTCAGCCTATTTCTATTCAGCCTATTTCTATTCAGCCTATTTCCATTCAGCCTATTTCCATTCGGCCTATTTCTATTCAGCCTGTTGCTATTTTGGCAATTTACCCCAGTATTTTTTTGGCGTCCTCAATGCCTGCAAGGAGCGCATTTGTGTCGTCTTTTGTATTGTAAATGTGGTATGACGCCCTGCAGGTCGCCGGCAGGCCCATTTTCCTGTGGAGAGGCATTGCGCAGTGGTGCCCGGACCTGATCATCACGTTTTTCCTGTCAAGTATAGTGGCAATGTCGTGCGGGTGCGTGCCTGCAAGCGTGAATGCCACGATTGGCGCGAACCCTTTCCCGCCATTGCGCCTGTATACTTTCGCGCCAGCTTCCTCGAGCCCTTTCCCAAGCCTGTCCGCGTGCCCCGCCGCTGCTTCAAGCTCTTCCCTGTGCCTGTCCATGTAGCCTGCCGCGGCGCCAAGCCCGATAGCCTGGGCTATGGGCATTGTGCCAGCCTCAAACTTTCCAGGAGGCGGCATGAACTTGCTCGACTTGATTGCGACTTCCCTTATCATATCGCCGCCGCCAAATGCGGGAGGGAGCCTTTCCCCCCACTCCTCTGAAACATAAAGCACGCCAATGCCTGTTGGCCCGAGCATTTTGTGCCCCGAGAATGCCATAAAATCGCAGCCGAGCCTTTTGACCTCGAGCTTCATGTGCGCGACTGACTGGGCCGCGTCAATGCACACAGGCACGCCAAAATCGCGCGCAATCCCCGCAAGCTCGCGTGCATTGTTTATCCTGCCAAGAGCGTTTGACACGTGAGTGAACGAAAATATTCCCGCGCCCTTTATCGCGGATTGGGCATTTGACATGTCAAGCGCGAGCGTTTCAGTGTCAAAAGGAATGGTCTCTATCCTTGCCCCCCTGCTTTCCCCTGCGAGCTGCCAAGGCACTATGTTTGCGTGGTGTTCCATCTCGGTAATTGTTATTTTCCCGTTTTTCTTCAACTGCCTTTTCGCAAGGGCGTAGGCAAGCATGTTCAGGGATTGTGTCGCCCCGCTTGTGAATATTACCTCGTTCGGCCTCGCGCCAATGAAGCGCGCAACTGTTTCGCGCGCATGCTCGTACCTGTCAGTGGCCTCTTCCGAAAACTTGTACGCGCCCCTGTGTATGTTGGCGCAATATTCCGTATAGTAGCCGGTTTCAGAGTCAATGACTGCCTGCGGCTTTTGCGTTGTAGCGGCATTGTCAAGGTAATGTATGGGCATGCCATTTGGCATGTTTGAGAAAATCGGGAAATCCGCCTTTATGCTTGCCGCGCCGCTGCCTTTCCTGCCAGTCCCTGCCAAGTTATTTTTTGCCATGTTCATATGTCCCCAAGCCTTGTTGCAAGCCTGCCTTCAAATAGTTTCCTGTGGCGCTCGCCCATTTTTGAAAGCGGCTCGTGCAGGAAGCCGCGCGCCACCATTCCCTTTGCCATATCCTCTGAAATGCCGCGGGATTTCAGGTAGAAAAGCTCGTCCTCGCCTATTTTCCCGGCTGCCGCTCCGTGCCCCGCTGTGATGTCATTGTTCCTGATGTCAAGGCTTGGGACTGAAAAGCTCGCGGCATTGCCTGACAGCATGAGCACCTTTTCCCGGAAATCCGTTGCAGAGCCGGCAGCTTTCGCGCCAACGTCCAAAATCCCGGAGTAATCGCATTTTGCCGAATCGTCAAGCGCGCCTTTTGCGGCAATCGCACTTTTCGTATCCTTTTTCATGCTGAACGCGCTCGTGTCGATTGAGAAATCAGCCTTGCCAAACCCGAAGAACGCGCCATTGAGTTCGCACGTGGCGCCTGCCCCGGCAAGTTCCGCTGTCGTGACTGCGGTTATGTCCCCTGAACCGAATTCCCACGTGTCTATGTGCGCGTGCGCAGACTCGCCAATTATAATTTTTGAAACAACGCTGAGCCCAGTTTTGCCCTCATTTGACTTGGCAAGCCCCAGGCGTGCGCTTGCGCATGCGGCCATCTCGACAAGGTTCAGGCATGCATAACTTGACTTGCAGTCCTTTCCAGCCATGAACTCAAATGATGCCTCTGAATCCTTACCCGTGATTTGCATGAAGTTGAGCATTACGCAGTTTCCCTCTTCCAAGCATGGAAACACGCGCGCGCCCTCCTGGAGCCTTGAAACCCTTCCAAAAAGCGCCCCAAGGTAAAGCTCGACCAAACCCCATGACTTCACGGATTCCATGAATTTCCCAGCCTGCCTGTCAAAAAACGCAATGTCCTCTTTTGAGGCGGTGATTCTCGTGCCTTTTGCATTATCGGGCTTTATGCCAGTCCTTTCTATGCCGGAAATGGCATGTTCCCTGTCCTTGCCGTTCAGGGCGGAGAATTTCTTTTCAAAAGCCAGCGCGCAAGCGAGCCTGAACTGCGCCATTTAGATCGG
>JAKALW010000198.1 GCA_021823945.1 Microcaldota archaeon | reverse complement strand
TCAATGTCTTCCAGGTTGATGCCGCCAAACACCGGCGCGATGGCCTTTGCGGCCTCTATGAATTTCTCCTCGTTTTGCGTGTCGAGGCAGACGGGGTACGCGTCCACGCCGCCGAATTCCTTGAAGAGCATTGCCTTGCCCTCCATTACGGGGATTGAGGCGAGCGCGCCAATGTTCCCAAGGCCCAAAACGCGCGTGCCGTCCGAGAGCACTGCCACACTATTGGACTTGAGCGTGGTCTCATACGCCATGTCCGGATTTTTCGCAATTTCCGCGCACACCTGCGCAACGCCGGGCGTATACGCGAGCGCCAGGTCCTTCCTGTCCTTGATTTTCGCCTTTGGCAGGATTGATATCTTGCCTTTCAGCTTCCTGTGGTATTCGACTGACTCTTCCCCAATTCCCATATTATCACTTGAAAAAGCATGCGTGTTTCAGTGTTCCTATTCAATGACAAAATAATTAAAGAGGCTGTTGCCTTTCAGTGTTTTCCCGCGCGCTTGCCGTGCCTTTGACGCCCTTTTTTGCAAGCTTGGGTATTCTCCCTCATTTTCCTGCCGGGCTTAGGCTTAAATATGGGCTAACGCCACAAAAAACCAATCATTCGAGGTGATTGGTTGGATTATACTGTATTCGCAAGTCCTGACGCAATGGGTTCGGCCGCAACGCAGTTCGCCCTGACAGTTGCATACGCCATCCCTACAATAATTGTGGCTGTGCTCATAGCAGTCCTTGGCTGGATTGTAGGCATATTGCTCTCAAAGGCACTCGGCAAGCTTTTGGAAGTCCTCAAATTCGAGGAATTCCTCGCAAAGCACAAGGTCCAAGACGCGCTTGGCAAGGTCAAGGTGAGCAATGTCATAGTGCAGGCTTTCAAGTATTACATTATCCTGATATTCCTGCAGGCGTCGCTCATGCTTGTAGCCCTCGGCCCTGTGTCGGAATTCCTCACAAGGGTCCTTGACTACGCGCCCAAGGTTTTCGGCGCGGTGCTCGTGCTTATCGCGGCTGCGATATTTGGCGACTTGGTGCGCGAGAAGGTACTTGAGGTGGACCGCAAGGAAAAATACATGCGCGCGATTGCCCAGACATTGAAGTACGTCCTGATATTCATAGGCGCGGTTGTCGGACTTGAGACTATGGGGTTCAACACCCAGATACTCTCAGCCACGTTCATAACCATACTGCAGGCGATAGGCATGGGCGTGGCACTGGCATTTGGCCTCGCGTTTGGCTTGGGCGGGCAGGACGCTGCAAAATCATGGATAGCGTCTGCGCGCAAGAAGGCGCATGAATAAGCGGGCAGGCATTTGGCTGGGGTTTCCCCCGCCACTTTTTGTTTTTTCATTTTTTCAATTTTTCTCTCGTAAAGTCGGCAAGAGGACCCCGCCCTTCAGGGTGGGGGTGAATTGCCGACCGACTTTACGAGATTTTTTTTCGAATGAGCGCCCCAAACCACGGACTTTAGTCCGTGGTCCTTCGCATCAGCGAAGGGGCGCTCTTCGAAAAAATTGATTTCTTTCACATTCTATTTGGCTATAACGGCTTTTTTTGCATCCATTCAATTCAAGCTCTGTTTTGGCGCATCCGAGGGTTTGCCATTTGGTTTTTATTCCATCAGGGGGAAATGCATTGCATGAAGAAGTTTGAGATGCCAAAGCCGTCGGCGCTTGCGGTGGGCGCTATTTCCGACGGCAAGAGGATGTTTTTTCTCGTGAAAAAGAATCCGCAGGGTATTGACTGCGTAGAGCTCCCGTCAGTTTTAATCTATGGCAATGACGACCCGGTGTCAGCCCTTGTGTCCCTATTCCAGTCGTCATGCGGCATTGACGCGCACGTGAGGGGCGTGATTGTCCAAAGCGTGCATAATGTGGGCTCGAGGAAAAGGAAGCACAATGTCCCCGCCCTTGTCTTTGACGTTGGGACGAAAACCGCGAAGCCCGCCCTCGCGCCTGGCATTTCCGGCTATAAGTGGCTCACATTGAACGAGGCCCGGGCAATGCGCCCCACGCGGCTTTTCGAGTGGATAAGAAACGGCTGGACAGAGTAATGGTTTCGCAACCATCCTTGCCCAATACTTTCTTAAAGAAAACTATTTTGCGATTTAGAGTTCCAGCTCGGATTTTTGAAAAAATAAATCGCTCCCTCGGGACCTAGGGGGCACCAGCGACGCACAAACTTCCCCCTAAGGTGTCACCCCCGCCGCGTTTCCACTGAACTCTATATCCCGGTGGGATTATTCTAATTCTCGTTATGCCCAACATGCCTGCGGCATGTTGAAAATAAAATAAACTGGAAATGAAAAATACGAAAACAAGAAGAGATAAAGAAAAAATTAATCGCTCCCATCGGGATTTGAACCCGAGTTAAAGCCTTGAGAGGGCTCCGTCCTTGACCGGGCTAGACTATGGGAGCAAAATCAGCATTAATTAGACAATTAAACGCTTCTAGCGGATTGTATTCACGATAAAGGATTTTAAATCCTCTATCTTTTCACTATTCCCAGTTTTTTTTTATTTAACATAGGAGCGCGCTAATACTCCGCCCTTTAGGGTGGGGATACAGCGCGCACCACCTTATTTTTAAAACAAGTAATATGTTCTTCAGCAGCGG
>JAKALW010000197.1 GCA_021823945.1 Microcaldota archaeon | reverse complement strand
CATTCGAAAAACCATGGATAGCCCGCAATCGCTGTCAGGTCGCCATTTGGAAGAGAGGTTATGAATTTCCCGCATGATTGGGCAAGCTGCTCTGAAAACCAGTCATTGCCTTTCCCACTTGCTTCGGTTATTTTTTTGCCTGTCGCGTTTTCCATGCTGCCTGTTCTGCTTCCCATGCCACTGATTCCGGTTTCCAAGCCTTGGCATCCGCTTCTCAATCCCCGGCTTTTGTTTTCCCCATCTGCGCCATAGTTTTTCGCAAATTGCGCGTTTTCCGGGGCAGGCTGCCTGAAAAACGCCTTTGCGTATATTGTGATTTTCCCGGATTTTGCAGATTTTTTGAAATAGCCGGGAGAGTAAAGGTCCTCCATGCACGCATATCCGCGCCTTGCCTCCTCCGGGTATGTGCATGAGCGGTAAATCTCATCATGCCGCGCAAAGCCGCAGTCGGGCGAGAGTATGTCAAGCAGCCCGTTTTCAGTGCAAAACCCTGCTGGGAAAAACTCGCATTCCTCCCGCGGGGGCTTGCCAAGCGCGTGGACGCTCCTGTGGTTGAATTTCGGGATTATTCCAATCCGGCACTCGCGCGCGAGGTCGAATGAATAGCTGATTTTCACGCCCCTGTCACCTTCAAGCATCGAGATTGACTTTGACATTTTCCCGAAATCGCCCTCATATGAGTAAATGGCGGCTTTGTCACTGAAATCCGCGCTCTTGATGTGTTCGTATCCTTTCGGGTGGATGGCGCCAGGGTAGAAATTCGTGTCCAGCTCTATTGCCTGCCCTCCACCCATCTCAAGCCTCTCGTCTAGTTTTTGCAGTATCATCTGCCTGTTTGCGAGGTTTGACGGGTCAGGGCATGCAAGCACGCCGTGGTATTTGCGCGTGGATGCGCCAAGCACGCTGGTTGACGAGTATGCCCCAGAATAACCAGTGAGCAGCCATTCCATGCCAAAAAGGGCCTCCGGCTTGGCAAGTTTTGGGAATATCCTGTGCCCGCAATGACCTTTTTGGGCACAGTCTAGCAAACCATTCAGGTAATGGTCTGATAATCCTGTTGAATTGGCTTCATGGTTTGCTATCGTTTGCATTTCTATACCGGAAAACCCTTTGTTCCAGGTTGGTTTTAAGCCTATCTTTGGCAGGAAATATCCCCTGAAATGCGGCGCTGGAATTCGGGCTTGCGGAGACATGTGTGTTACTATATGTTTATATATGCGCATATCCGAAAATCACCATGGCAGTCCAGAATAATGCTGGCAGCCTGGGCGCTGCTAACAGCCAGAATTACAATCATGCCAGGCATAAGAATGTCCAGGCTATTTTTGAGAGGAATTTAGGTCGGCTCAAGTCCGCAAATGAGAGCATCTCGCTTGCGGCATCCTATGAAAACCTCACTGCGCGGGCAATGGCATACCAGCGCCTGGGGCAATTCGGCCTTGCAGCGGACGATTACCTTGCCGCTTTCAAGCTGGACAGCAAAATGCGCCAGGAGGACATGAAAAACGCAGTCCTCTGCCTTGACTGGTGCGGCAGGCTGGAGCGCGCAATTGACCTTGCCAAGGGCATGTTCATGCTTTACGGCCATGATTCCTCGTGCGGGCTCTTTGTGGGCTCGCTGCTTTACAAGAAAGGGCAATATTCCGAATCCCTGCCTTACCTCCAGGAGGCTGTGAAGACCATGAAACTCCACGGCATGTATGTTTCCAATCCTGACCTATACGTGCGCGCGCTTTCCTATCTCGCCATGTCACTGTATTTTTCGCAGGATTACGGCGCTGCCGAAACCGCGCTCACTGAACTGCTGAAGCTGAGGAAGGACAACAAGGCGGCGCACATGCGCCGCGGGCATTGCTACATCATCCATGGCAAATTCGTCCCTGCAATCGATGATTTCATGTATGCCAGCGTGCTTGACCCTGAGGACATGGAAGCAGTGACCAAACTTGGCATGGCGCTTGCATATGCTGGCAATCTTGACATAGCCTATCCATACCTGGTGCGGGCGCTTGGGAAACATGGCCCACACCATGCGGCCGCGCTGTACAACATGGGCATCTACCTTTACCAGACTGAGAAGTATTCGAGCTCAATGGAACACCTGCAGAAGGCAGTGGAGGAGAACCCTTTTTACGCGCAGATGGCCAACCAGTACATTGAAAAGATAAAGGGCATTTTCAGGAATGAGGCTGACGAGGATTAAGGGTATGCGGGGTATTTTGCCCCAGGCAATGAAAGCCCTGGAGCTCCTTAATTTCCTGCGGCTGCACAGGCGCCCGGGATATGCCCCTCATGGCCTTTTTTTGCCGGCTGCATGAAAAAAGCCTTATTGCTGCTTTATTGTCTTGGGATTTTCCTGCCCGTTTTGCGCAGGCTTGATGTCCGGCTTGAACATTACAAGATTCCTGTTCCCGGAAAGCGCTTTTTGCAAGGATGCGATTATGCTGGTTTTGGACTGGTTTTCCTTGGCTGTCTTTGCCATTGCTGAAAGGAGAATGCCAACCTCGTGGCTTGGGATTGCCTCCATTTCCAAAAGTATGTTTTTCAGGCTGACTTCCTTGTTGCCAAACCAGCCAAGGGAAATCATTGAAGATATCTCGGTGCACGACTGCAGC
>JAKALW010000196.1 GCA_021823945.1 Microcaldota archaeon | reverse complement strand
ATTAACCCAGATTGGTTTCCATGCCAGTGAATGCAAAGCGGGAAAATGCCTATTTCAGGTTTGGCTATTTCAGCTTTAGCTATTACTATTGCCACTAAGGAAACGCTAAAATTTCAGAAAAGTCTTCGTTTTTTGCCTGGGTTTGGGGTTTCCCCATGTGGCTTCCAACATTAGTGCAAACCATATCAAGCTTATAAAAAACGAAAATAAAACAAAAATGATTGAAAAGAGGGAAAGCATATGAAAAAGTTGAAAAACAACTTTTTCAGACATAACCGAACGTAGAGATGAAAAAGTGTGAAACACTTTTTCAGATTTGTCCGAAGGACAAAAAGAGGTCATGTAGATGAAAAACATAAAACTCGCGGCGCGAAACGGCAGCGCCAGGACAATTGTAAGGGTAGGCAAAGTAAAAGTCGGCGAAGGCTTCACAATGATTGGCGGCCCCTGCGGCGTCGAGTCCGAGGAGCAGACAATCCAGACAGCCATCATGGTCAAGGAGAATGGCGCGGACATGCTCCGTGGCGGCGCTTTCAAGCCGCGCACGTCCCCATACGCTTTCCAGGGGTTGGGGCTAAAAGGCCTGAAAATCCTTGAAAAGGCAAGGGACATCACTGGATTGCCTATTGTCACGGAAGTCATTGACACGCGCGACGTGTCCTGGGTATGCGAATACGCTGACGTCCTCCAGATAGGGGCGCGAAACATGCAGAACTTCTCGCTCCTGAAAGAGGTCGGCAAGTCCAATAAGCCTGTGCTTCTAAAGCGCGGCATGTACTCCACAATAGAGGAATGGCTCAATTGCGCCGAGTACATACTAAATGACGGCAACCCGGACGTAATCATGTGCGAGCGCGGCATAAGGAGTTTTGAGACATACACGCGAAACACGCTTGACTTGTCTTCTGTGCCGTCAATACGCGAACTCACGCACCTGCCGATTATAACCGACCCGAGCCATGGGACTGGGAAAGTCTCGCTGATAGGTCCGATGAGCCTCGCATCCGCGGCATGCGGCGCTGACGGATTGATTCTGGAGGCGCACTGGAAGCCGGAAGAGGCGCTTTCAGACAAGGACCAGGCGCTTACCCCTGCGCAGTTCGGCGTCATAGCAAGGCAGGCAAGGGCGGTCCACAAATTCGTTTCTGAATTAAAGTGATGGATTGCATGAATGCCGCTGAAAGGCATTGGCATGTTGAATGTGAATTGCAACTTAGGAAACGCATGTAGAAATCTAATGAATATAGGTAATTGAAATGAGAAAACTCCATCTGAAAGCCAAAACAGGCGAGTGCGACATACTCATAGGCGAGCCAATAGGAAGCATCCAGGAATACATGGGCAATGCCCAGGCAGTGATAATCACTGACAAGAATGTCAGGAAACTGCACGGCGACATGTTCCCTGCAGTGCCAGTGATAGAAATAGGCACTGGCGAGGGCGCAAAGACTCTTGAGACTGCGCAGATGATTTACAAAAAGCTTGCCGAACTTGGGATGGACAGGACAGGAGTGATAATAGGCATTGGCGGCGGGCTTGCGTGCGATGTGGCTGGATTTGCGGCCGCCACTTACATGCGCGGGGTGAAGCTAATCCTTGTGCCTACAACACTTCTTGCATGCGCTGACGCGGCAATTGGCGGCAAGAATGGCGTGAACCTGGCGGGGTACAAAAACCTGGTCGGGACAATACGCCAGCCCGAAACAGTGATTTGCGATTTCGAGCTTCTCAAGACCCTGCCAAGGGAGGAGATAGCCTCGGGTTTTGCCGAAGTGATAAAAACTGCGTGCATTGCTGACGCCACGCTTTTCACATACCTGGAGGAAAACCTGTTGCAGGCAATGAACCTGAAAAAAAGCGTGATTGAAAAGGTCATGCACGATTCCATTGCTGTCAAGGCGGGGATTGTGGAAAAGGACGAAAGCGAGAAAAACGAGAGGATGAAGCTCAATTTCGGGCACACTGTCGGGCATTCCATTGAAAACACGCTTGGGTTGCGCCACGGCGAGGCTGTCGCAATAGGCATGATGGTCGCGGCGGGAATTTCACAAAAGCGGGGACTTGCAAGCCGGAAAGACTGCGACAGGCTCCAGGCATTGATTGAGAAAGCAGGGCTTCCGGCCCGCCTGCCAGGGAAAAGCAAGGAAAACCTGGGGAAAATCAAGGACGCGCTCTCAAAGGACAAGAAAAAGCGCGGGAGCGCAATCAGGATGGCGTTGATGAACGGGATTGGCAAGGCAAGGGTTGAGGAAGTCCAAATATCCGAGATAGAGGGTGTGCTTGATGATTTGTGTTAGCATAGCCAATTGCAATGCGCAGGAATGCATTGCCGCAATGAAAGGGCAGGACTGCGTTGAAATCAGGCTTGAGACAATCAAGGGGCTTGACGCAAAATTCATAAAGGAAATTTTCTCATCCAAGGCAATGGATATTGCGGCTTCAAAGGCAATTGTGGCTTCAAAGGCAATTGCGACTTGCAGACCAGGGAAGATTCCTGACTCCAAAAGAAAAGAGGTTTTGCTTGAGGCAATCAGGTCTGGCGCGGCATACGTTGACATAGAAGTCGAGGCAGAGGACGCCTACAAGAAAGAAATAATCACTGCGGCGAAGAAAGCTGGATGCAAAGTCATTGTATCATACCATAATTACGAG
>JAKALW010000195.1 GCA_021823945.1 Microcaldota archaeon | reverse complement strand
GGGAGGTCGGGGTGATCCTCATGAACCACAGCAAGCAGGACCTGATCATCAAGCGCGGGGATCGCATCGCGCAGATGATCATCAATGAGGTCGTCAAGATCGATTTTGAACCTGTCGCCGAATATGAATGAGTCCATAAATATTCACCTTTTTTGACGCAGCTTTTTTAGGTCCTCAAAAAATCCAGGGTATGACTTTGAAACGCATTCCTCGCCATTTATACTCACGCCATTTTTGGAATTCAATGCCGCCACTGCGCAAGCCATTGCAATCCTGTGGTCATTGTGCGAATCAACAGCGCCTCCTGCAATTGCCGTGCCTGTTATTTTCATGGAATCCCCGGCTACCTCGACTTTGGCCCCAAGCTTCGCGAACTCCTTTGCAATTGCCATGCCCCTGTCGCTTTCCTTGCCAGCCAGGCGCTTTGCGCCCGTTATTTTTGTAACCCCTTTGCAATTCAGCGCGAGCGCGGCAATCGGCGGGAATAAATCAGGGCATTGCGTGGCGTCAAATGTGAAAGCCTTCAAGCCATTTTTTGGCTTTTGCACACTAATCGAGGACTTGCCAATCCTGACAATGGCTCCGCTTTTTCGAAGAGCATCCACTATCCGCCTGTCAGCCTGCAATGAGCGCATGCCAAGCCCGCTGACTTCCGCACTGCCTGCAACTGCTCCTGCCACAAGCACAAATGCCGCCCCTGACCAGTCGCCTTCGACTTTGTATTTGGCAGGCTTGTACTCCTGATTGCCCCTGATTGTGAATTTTGACAGCCCCTTTCCTGCCTTGACTTCCCCGCCAAACCTGCCAATCAATTGGAGAGTCATCTCCACGTATGGCTTGCTTTTCAGGGATTTCACCACCAGTTCCGAATTCTTTGGGCATAGCGGCAGGGCAATCAATAGCCCTGTGACAAACTGCGAGCTTGTGGAGCCGTCAACCTTTGCCCTACCTCCCTGAAGAAGCCCTTGCACTTTTATCGGGGGAAAACCTTTTCTGGTAAAACACGCAGCCCCAAGTTCTTTCAAGGGTTTTTCCATCATGCCAACGGGCCTTTTCAAAAGTGATCCTGAGCCTGTAATCATGAAATTCCCGCCCATGGCAGCCGCAATTGGCGTGAACATGCGAAGCGACAACCCGGATTCGTGGCAATCAAGAGTCTCTGAGGATTTTCCAGTCCTGCCTGCCAAAATTGCGCTCGACGATTTTCTTGGCTTTCCAATTGATATCGCACTTGAAGAATTACCAGACATGCCAGCCAATCTTGCACTTGCCGAGTTTCCCGCGTTGCCCTTTATCTTTACAATATCATTTTTCACTGAAACTTTAGCCCCCAGCGCCCGCGCGCATGAAATTGCAGCCAGCGCGTCGTCGCACTCCGGCATGTTTGAGATTGTGCTTGCGCCATTCGCCAGCGCAGCTATGGCTATGGCCCTTTGCGCCATGCTCTTGGACGGGGGCGCCCTGATTTTGCCATTAATCTTTGCTGGCCATATGAGTTTCATCAATAATCAACTTTGCAATTTCCTTTGGCTCCATGCCCTGGGTGCCCACTGCCAGGTCTGCGCACGCTGCGTATTTTGGAATTCTCCGGTTCAGCAGGCTTTCAATTTTCCCTTTCTTGTCCTTGACATTTAGAAGCGGGCGGTGCTTTTCCTTGTCAACCCTCCTAAGTATCTCATCGGGGTTTGCCCATAACCAGACCATAACGCATGTCTTGGCAAGGGCTCTCGCATTCCGCGCGTCAAGCACTGCCCCGCCGCCGCATGATATGACAGAGTTTTTTGATTTGGCTGCAATTCCAATTGTTTGCCTTTCAAGCCTGCGGAATTCCTTTTCACCGCCATGTGCGAATATCTCATTTATGCTTTTGCCTGCCTTTTTCTCAATTTTTGCGTCAGTCTCAATGAATTTCAAGCCTGCGAGCCTTGCAATCTGTTTAGCGGTCTTTGTTTTGCCGCTTCCCATGAATCCCACGAGCGCGATATTTGACTTTTCATCATGTCTTTTCTTTGCCAGGGCATTTGCCATTGCCTTTGCGGGCGCTTTCCTGTTTGTGAATATCTCGAATGCCCGTGTGCCCTGCCATAACAGCCACTGCCTGCCATGTATGACTTTGCAGCCGGCAGCCTTTGCGTCGGACACAAGCGCGCTTTCCCTGGAATACATTGCCTCAAGCACAACCATATTTTTGGCAAACAATTTTTTGGGCACAACCCTTTCTGTCGTGCTCAAGGCGGATACGATTATGCCAGCGCCGTCAAATGCCCCTGCAAGGTCTTTTTCCCCAAGCGAGCACGCGGCGCACCCAAACTTTTTTGCAAGCGCCTTTGCCTTTTCAAAAGTCCTGTTTGCCACCGTCACTTTGGCGCCGCTTGCGCAAAGCGCGTAAGTGGCTGCCATGGCAGCGCCTCCCGCGCCAAGGACAACTGTTTTCTTCCCTTTTATCCTGATTCCATCGGCAAGGAGCGCACCTGTGACGCCGTTCCCATCAGTGTTGAATCCTTTTGTCCGCCCATTCGATATCTTTACAGTATTCACAGCGCCGATACGCAGTGCGCTGCTGTCAAGGCTGTCCATTAGCCCCACAAAATCATTCTTGTAAGGCGTTGTCACGTTCAGCCCTGACATTCCAATCTGTTTTGCAGCCTGAAAGAT
>JAKALW010000012.1 GCA_021823945.1 Microcaldota archaeon | reverse complement strand
ACTGCCTTCGGGTTGATTTCGTCGGGCCGCTTGTCCTGTATCTCCGCGATTTTCTCAACCAGCTGGTGAATGTCCATCGGGCTTTGTGCAAAATGCGCTGAAAGGAATGCCTCGAAAATGTCGAGCATGAGGGTCCTGCTCTCGCCAGGCGCTATGAGCCCAAGTGAGAGCGCCAGGTAGCGCACAAGGGATTTTTTGGTCATCTTGACCTCGCTTGTGAGCTGGAGGTCGCGGATTATGTGTTCCTGCCTTACTAGTGACGCCTCTGGCAATCCCATAAATAAAACCAAAACACTTTTGGCGCTGTTTGTTATAAAGGTTTTGGATTTTTTACTTATTTTACTGCAGTGACTAACATTAGAAATAGAAAAAATAAAGAGAAAAAAGAAAGAAATCAAGCAGGAAAGATTTACTCGTCCTGCCTGCCAACGTAATTCGTCCTTTTCCCGCGCCTGCCCACGTCGCGCGTGTTGGCGCCGTCAGAGTGGCTGTCCCTTTTGGCAAAGTAGCCGCCCTGGCCGCCAAAGTCGCGCCTTGGAGGCCTGCCGCTGTCCCTTGACTGTCCCCTTCCATAGCCGCCGGAACTTGGGCTCCTGCCATAGCCGCCTTCGCGCCTTCCGTATCCGCCGCCCCTGCCGTAGCCGCCCTCGCGCCTGTCATCGCGCGAATGCGAGAACCTGCTTGGCTGCTCGACTTTGACTGCGGCCGCATTGACCTCTGTTTTTGTGATGCGCGCGTGGACCTGTGCCTGGAAGCGCAAAAAGTCCCTGACCTGGTCCGGGAATATGAGAGTGAAAGCCCTGCCTGCCGCCTCCATCCTTCCTGTCCTGCCAATCCGGTGGACGTATGTCTCAGCGTCCATTGGCATGTCGTAGTTTATCACGTGGGTGATTTCCCTGACGTCAAGCCCCCTCGATGCGAGGTCTGTGGCCACAAGCACCTGGACATGCCCGTGCTTGAATGCCTCCATTGCGCGGTCGCGCTTGTTTTGCGACATGTCGCCGTGCAATGCCTGGGCATTGAACCCGTTCGCGTTAATCAGGTGGGTAAGCCTGTCCGCGCCCGCCTTAGTCCTTGTGAAGACAATGGCAAGCTTCGGGTTCTCCTCCTGCAATAGCGCTATTAGCGAGGACACCCTATTGTGCAAGGTCACTTCGACGTAATACTGCTCAATCTTGTCCACCACAAGCTCGTCAGTGCTGACGTTCACGTGAATGGGGTTTTTCATGTATTTCCTTGAAATGTTCAGTATCTCCGCCGGCATCGTGGCCGAGAAGAGCATGGTTTGCCTCTGGTTGGATGTCATTGAAAGTATTGTCTCAATGTCGTATATGAAGCCCATGTCGAGCATCCTGTCGCCCTCGTCGAGGACGACTATGCTTGTGCCTGACAAGTCGAGTTCGCCCCTGTCGGCAAGGTCGAGAAGCCTTCCGGGCGTGCCGATGAGTATTGCCACGCCGCGCCTAAGCGCGCTTATCTGCGGCTCCAGGCTCACGCCTCCGTATACCGCGAGTATTGGCGCCCTCATGCCGCTTCCAAGCCTTGACATCTCGTCCTTAATCTGCATGGCAAGCTCGCGCGTTGGCGCCAAGACAAGCGCAGTTGGCGACCTGCGGGCGGTGTTGCCGGGTATGCCCTTGTTGTGCTTTATGGCCTCAAGTATCGCAATGCCGAAGGCGGCCGTCTTTCCAGTGCCAGTCTTTGCCTGGCCTATCAGGTCCTCGCCCTGCAGTGCGAGCGGAAGCGCCTTTTCCTGTATCTCCGTCGCGTCCGTGAAGCCCATTTGGTCCAGCGCGCTTTGTACTTCGTACGACAGTTTCATATCCTTAAATTTCATGTTCTCGTTCCTTTTTTTATGCTTAGTCAAGGCATGGCTTTGCTTGGCATTGCTTATCCATATGGCCATCAGCAAGCGTGCAATTTAGCACACAGGTTTGCAGCAGATTTTCCACTCAAGGCAATGGAATTGTCCCACTTCTGTAAAGCGCGCCAAAAAACCCCCTTTAAGCAAGGGAATTTGCGCCTGACAAAGCTTCCTTTTTTTCATAGGCGCTTCATGGCTTCAGGCCAGTCGGCGCACAGAGGACAAATTTTAGCAATTTAAAATTCGTCCAATCGGAAATATTCAATGGTTTGTCCTTAGAAAAAATTGCAAGCAATTTTTTCCGCCTTTCTTTTGAAAGTGAAAATTCTAACCTTTCTGCAATTATTCCCCTGCCGCCCTTTATAATCCTGCGCCTTGGCGATTTTGGGCGTTTGGCGCAAGTTATAGTTTATATATTTTCATGTGCTTTATAAGCCGCTTGAGGATTAAGCCCATGCATTAATCCAAAACAATCCTATTGGGGAAATATTTATGATAAAACCAGGCTTTGAAGTTGACAACGCAGGCGGCAAATTCAGGGGTTCCGGGCCTTTTGGGAACACAAGCGGCGGGAGCGGAGTCATAAAGAGGCTCAAAGGCATGACAGAGAGCACTGAAGAGTATATCAGCTCAAGGCGCAAATGCGCAAAAGAAGTCGACATATCGGAATTCAAGGGTATGAAAGAATACGACATTTTCCGCGCTGCCATGAATGCAAAAAGCCCAGCCAAGGCGCTTGCGGCCGTTGCGGCGCTCGAGGAAATCGAGGCATTTGACAAGCTTCTCTTCCTCATGCGTCACTGCTCAAACCCCGCGGCAATCTTTGCCGCTGTCGGGCTTTACAAAAAGCAGGTGCATTCCGCGCATATGCCTGATTACGTTGAAATGGGCATAGTGGCGTATTTTGTCAGGGGCAAACAGAAGAAAATCCTGCTTGACATATTGAAGGAGGCGTGCTTGTCCCAGGAGCCCCAAATCCGAAAAGCTGCTGAAAAAGGCCTTGAAATGTCGAAAACCTGCGGGGATTACCTGAAAAGCGGGGATTAGTGGCATGTTTTTTGCCAAGGCAGATTATCCATGTTTTTTTCCTAATCATTAATCCCTTTGCATGTACCTGCTTCTCTTGTCTATTTTTTGCGCCAGCGCCGGAATCGGGGACGCCTCGCCTGCTATCGCAAGATACCCTTTTTCAAAATCAGCGTGATATGCTGAAAACTCCTTTGTGGATTTCAGGAAAGTCAGGTAGTCGGTTGCGAAATCCTCGCGCTTGTCTGTGAATTTTCCTAGCCCGAAATCAATTACCGACAAGCTCCCGGCCTTTCCAAGAATCAGGTTCGCAGGCGTGTAATCCCCGTGGCACATCCCAGCTTTGTGGATTTTCGCGCAGATATCCCCCGCCCCGATGAATATGCTTCCGAGGTCCGCCTCGCCCTGGCTTTCCCCGCTTGTTTTTGCGCGGGTTTTCAAGCCAGTTTTTGCTGGGCTTTTCATGCTTGTTTCCCCAGTGCCTGCCATGCGCCCTTCCAAAAATCTGTTTAGCATCACGCCTTCAATTTCTGAAATTTCAATGTCAAATTTGCCTGTTTTCAGCAAGCGCGGCGCTGGAATGCCCTCCTGGGCGGACTTCAGCAGGAGTTTCGCCTCGCTCCTTGTCCGCCTTTCCCTTATGAGCTTGTCGATTTCCTTTATCCTGTATTTTTTTTCGAGCCTGATTTTTGTGAGTACGCCTTTTTTTCCCGGGACTGGCGTGATAATCGCCTCTGCGCCCCTCAAGGCTTTTTTGCATATTTTGCTTTTTGCCATTGTCTAAAATCTCATTATGCTTTTGTATAGGAGCGCGAACACGAGCACAATCAAAAGCGACGTGAGGTCGAACCCCATGCCAGTTATCATCATCAGGCCAAATGACACCACTGTCACAATGCCCCATATCCTCATGTCCCAGGCAATCACTTTAGAGCCGTCAAGCGGCGGGACCGGGAGCATGTTGAAGAATGCCAGGAATGCGTTCACGCCCGCGCCAAGGAAGAAGACAGATATCTTTTGGTTGAATATCGCCATTGTCCCGAAGTCGCTCCCGCCAAAGAGCACTCCGGCAAATCCGGCAAGCAGGAAAACAATGGATATGACAATATTTGTCACTGGCCCGGCAACGGATATTATGCCGTTTTCTCGCCTTGAAATGGACACTGCGTAGATGACCACGGCGCCGGGCGCAATGAACATTATCGGGAGGAAAAGCGCCATGCCAAACATCAGGGCAAGTCCGAGGGGCCATGCCTGGAACTGCGCCCACGCGCCGAACTTGATTGCGTAGTATTTGTGCATGATTTCGTGCAGGACAAAGCCAATGCCTATTGTGACCAGGAAAAGCGTGAACAGGGATATGAAATCGGATGCCGGGATTTTCATTATGCCGTCAAGCCCGCCGCCCTGGCTAAGGGTGAGTGCGAGCGCGATTGCCACCACGGACACGAATATGTCCACTATTTCTGCTTTTGTGAATTGGAACGGGTATGCCATAACTAAGACCTTTTCAGTCGGGTGCTTCTTTTGAATTTCAATGCCTGCATTATTTGGAAACAAACTCCTATGCTACTGGCATAGCTGCTATGTCCTGAAATATAAAAAATAAAAAGGGATGAAGGAAAAATTCAGAGAACCTTGCGGGGTTTTGAAACCCTCAAGTTCGCCGTAGCGAACTTGGGGCACCTTGCCGCATATGCGGCAAGCGTGGGGGCAAAAGCCCCTTCAACCGTACATGGCGCCCTGCGCGTCCTTCTCGAATTTCTTCATGGCCTCCTTGCTCTGCTTTGTCACTGTCGGGCGCACGATTTTCATGGCTGCCTCGAAATGCTCGAGCTTCACCTTGTCGGCCTTGACATTTTCGCGGATTGCCTCCATGCCCGCCTCGCGGCAGATGTTCTCTATGTCCGCGCCCGAGGAGCCTTCCGTCTTCTTTGCCATGTCTGCGAAATTCACTTCCTTTGCAACAGGCATGTTTTTCGTGTGGACCTTGAAAATCGCCTCGCGCGTCTTCTCGTCCGGGAGGGGTATCTCGACAATCTTGTCGAACCTGCCTGACCTCAAAAGCGCCGGGTCCAGGATGTCTGGCCTGTTGGTGGCAGCAATCACAAGTATGTTCTTCAGGTTTGACAATCCGTCAAGCTCGACCAAAAGCCCGTTCACTATGTCCTCGTGGATTACCGACGGGTTGCTTTGGTCCCTCACCCTGCCAATCGTGTCGATTTCGTCAATGAACACGATGCACGGGGCAGCGGTCCTTGCGCGCCTGAAAAGCTCGCGCGTGAGCCTGGCTGACTCGCCAATGTGCCTGTGGAGAAGGTCGGAGCCCTTGACAGAAATGAAATTTGTTTCCGATTCTGTCGCGACTGCCTTTGCAAGCATGGTCTTCCCAACGCCCGGTAATCCTACAAGCAACACGCCCTTTGTCGGCCTGATGCCAATCCTGTGGAACACTTCCGGGTTTTTGAGCGGCATTTCAATTGCTTCCCTAATCTCCGCCTTGACCTTGTCGAGCCCGCCAATGTCTGTCCATTTCACATTGGGCTTTTCTACAAAGACCTCGCGCAGCGCGGACGGGTGGATTTCCCTTAGCGCGCCGAAGAAGTCCTCGCGCGTCACGCGCAGGTTGTCAAGTATTTCAGGCGGTATGAACTGCGCAGACAAGTCCAAGTCGGGCAATATGCGCCGCAAAGTCTTCATTGCCGCCTCCTTGATAAGAAGCGTCAGGTCCGCGCCTGTGTATCCGTGCGTGATGTTCGCAAGCTCGTCAAGCGACACGTCGTCGGCAAGCGGCATGCCCCTGGTGTGGATTTGCAGGATTTCCTTCCTGCCTTCCCTGTCAGGCACGCCAAGCTCGATTTCCCTGTCGAACCTGCCCGGGCGCCTAAGCGCCTGGTCAATGGAATTAGGCCTGTTGGTTGCGCCTATGACTATTACCTGCCCGCGCGTCTTCAAGCCGTCAAGCAAAGTGAGCAGCTGTGACACCATCCTGCGCTCGACCTCGCCTTGCGCCTCCTCGCGCTTTGGCGCTATGGCGTCAATCTCGTCCATGAATATGATTGACGGCGCTGTTTCCTGCGCCTCCTTGAAAAGGGCGCGCAGCTTTTCCTCGGACTCGCCAACGAATTTCGAGACGAGTTCCGGGCCCGCTATGTGGATGAAGTTGGCCTCCGACTCGGACGCCACCGCTTTTGCAAGCAATGTCTTTCCAGTTCCGGGCGGACCGTATAACAACACGCCTTTTGGCGCCTCGATGCCGAGCTTTTCGAAAAGTTCGGGGTGCCTCAAAGGCAGCTCTACCATTTCGCGGATTTTCTTTATCGTGTCTTTCATGCCGCCTACGTCTTCGTATGAAATCGAAGGCACCGCGGCGACGTCCTTCACAGGCTCGTCTTTTAGCACAACGTCAGTGCCCTCATTGACCATGACAACGCCCAATGGCTGGACAATCGCCGCCACAAGCGGGAACTGCGTGCCGAAAACGCCGACAAAAATCGTGTCGCCCTTTGTGAGCGCCCTGCCTATGAGTTTCTTTTTTACAAACTGGTCAAACCCTGGCGAGTATTTGATTGGGACAGTGGGCACAAGGACTATCTTTTTTGCTTCCTTGAGCTCAGCCTTCTTGACAATAATCTTGTCGCCAAGCGCGACGCCGGTGTTTTGCCTCATGTACCCGTCCATGCGGACAAGGCCCATGCCCTCGTCCTGGGGATGCGCCTGCCAGACCACGGCGGCAGTGTTCCTTTTGCCCTTCAGCTCTACTATGTCTCCTGTTGAAACGCCCATTTCCTCGCGCGCCTTGGTGTCTATTCTCACCAGGCCGCGGCCAACATCGTTTTGGTAGCTTTCAGCAACCTTGAGTTCGATTGATTTGACCATCATGACCACCTAAGAATTGAAAAATAAGTTTAATACGCACCCTTATTTTAGGGCAATTTCATTTGGATTGGAAGGATTTTAAACCCCCGGAGTTTTCAAAGAGGTTATAAACCCGTGTATCCAGCGCCATTTGCAGGCTTGATATTTTCGTATCCCTGTTTCGAAATGCACATGATAATCATTAATAATTCCTGAATTGTCAATAGTTATGCGCGGTTTCGCAATATTCCCCTGATATCCTATATATATTGTATTGATTTATGGCATTGATGGCAATGCAGGCATTGAAGGTATGGCATTGATGGCAATGCAGGCATTGAAGGTATGGCATTGATGGCAATGAAGGCAATAATCCTGCATGTCTTGCATCCGCAGGTGGTCATATGGACGAAATAGACAAGAACATACTTGAAATACTCAAAAAGGACGCCTCGACCACCAATTCGAAGATTGGCAGGGCTGTGGGCCTGTCGGAAGGTGCTGTGAGAAAGCGCATAATCGACATGAGAAAGGCGGGCGTAATCTCGCGTTTCACCGTGGAAGTGCGCGGGCCTGCGGCGGCAGTTCGGGCAGTGGTCTTTGTCCAGGTGGAAAACCACGCTGACAACAAATCGGCGTGCAAGAAAGTTAGCTCGCTATCAGGCGTAGAGCGCGTCTGGGAAATCACAGGCGACTATGACATTTGCGCCCTCGCAAGCGCGATGACAATGGACGAGCTTAACAGCTCTATAGACTCGATACGCGAGACCGAGGGCGTGGCTGGCACAAAGACGCACATAATCACGAAAGAGTGGGATTAAAACCGTAGCAGATATTCAGTTGGCAAAGCTATATTCGCCTGCTAATCCTTCCTCTGATAATGTTGTGTTGTGGTAAATTGCGTTTTATTATGTAGTATTTGCGCAAACTGCAAAAAACCCTAATTTTATTGGTGTTTTCGCAGTTTTCTCTTGTTTTTCGTATTTTGCCTACCTTTTCATCACCTAATTCTACTAATTACTGCGAATTTCATAGCCTTTATAAGCCTTTGTTGAGCGTATTTTGTCATGAATCACAACATTAGGTCTGATGCTAACTCGCAAAATGGCAATGGCAATTCAGCCACTACCAATAATGGCATTAACAGCACTTCAAACAACATTGCGGCCAGGCAGAACGCGGCAAAGAACACGTTTGCCGGCATGCCATCTGACAAGCTCATGATTACTCCTGACAGGATTGAACCAAAGCGCTCGGATATCCCAAATGGCAATGGCGGCAACAGCGTCCAGCAGGACTTCTTCAAGGTCGGCTCGTTCAATCCCTTTACTTTCAAGAACATGCTCATGTCAGAATCAGGCTTCAGGTTCGAAATCCCCACAACAAAGGAAGTTTTCATATTCAAGGGCATTGAGACAGAGGCAAAGTACATCAACACGCTTGAATACAAGCCAGTGCCGGTAGGCATTCCTGGCGCCACAGCGCTTAGGATTGGCGTATTTTACGAACATCCCGAGACAAAGGAGCTTGAGCGCGTGGGCTACAGGGACACGCTCATCTACACAAATGGCGTGGGCAAGAGGATTGCAATAGGCTCATTCTCGCTCCCGTTGGAACCGGCAGTCACGCCCCTTGGCACAAACCCGTCAAAGGACCTGGCTGCTCACAAGGAGCCTGAAAATCTCAGGATAACTGAGAATGACGCAATCTGGGTAAGCCCAAAGTTCAGGTATGGCTCTGGCTTCAAGGGAGTCGGGGCAATGCTCTTTGAAATCAATGTGTTCCTCCTCCAAAGCATGGAGGTTGACGAGCTCCAGATTAAGCGCGTGTTCGCAATTAATTTCCATGAGAAGATGGGCGCATGCCCATCCTTGCCATTGGTCATGCCGCCTGGCGCAACGTTTGGCAAGAGGGGCCTTGAGCATGAAACATTTGTGGCTAAGGATGCGTCCAATCATGCAAACGGGCAAAGCCAGCAAAAGGAGCCAAACCCCCACAACGAGCTTTACAGGGCAATAAAGGTATTGTCCAGAAGGCGTTTTGCATATGCATCAAATTCCTGGAACCCAAAGGGAAATGAAATAGGCGAGTGCGAAATAATCTCAAGGATTGTCGACATGTACCCTGAGATAGTGGGTTCAGACGGCTCGCTTCCCGTGTTCGCAAAGTGGCGCGAATACCTGTCCCAAAACAGGTTTGACTATGGCTATGAGATATCGCACATGCAGAACTTCGTCCGCACGCTTTCAAATCCCGAGCTTGAGGCGTTTGACACGTATTACCTTAACAGGAACGCCTATCTTGTGGAATATCAATCCGCATTCGCAAGCAGGGCGAGCATTTACGCCCAGGCTGTAAGGGAAAACAAGCCTGTGCCAACAGTTGCAGAACTCCGTGCCATGTCGGATGTTGACGCGGTCTATGATTTGCGCGGCATGAGGATACCGGAGAGCTCTATAACGCGGCACAACAATACGGCAAGCGACATTTTCGTGGACTACCGCAAGGTTGAATCAGAATCCACAGACCCGCATGGCGGCTTCATCAGGTCCCTGTTCCACAATCTGCCGATTGAGGGTTACTTTTAATTCTCTATTATTTACTGGTTATCCTGGCTCAATGATTTTCTCAAAACGGGGTAGATTTTCATGTCGGAAGCAGTTGAACTCACAAAGAAGCTCGTCCGGATAAACTCGGTTTCGGGAAACGAGTTTGAAATCGCCGACTTCATATTCGAATACCTCCAGTCAAAGGGCTTCAAGCCGGAAAAGCAGTTTGTCTATGACAGCCGCCCAAACGTTGTCTGCACCAGGGGCGAAGGCAAAAAGCACGTGCTTTTCAACTCGCACATGGACACTGTGAACGTGTGCACGGGCTGGTCTACGCACCCTTTCGAGCCTGTGGAAAAGGACGGCAGGATTTACGGGCTTGGCTCCATTGACATGAAATCCGGCCTTGCTGCCCAGCTTGAGGCTTTCGTCAATTCCGACTTTGCGGGCAAGCTCACGCTTGCGGTCGTGGTTGACGAGGAAGTATATTCAGCAGGCACGCACCATCTCCTGTCACACAACAGGCTTGGCGCAAATGCGGCGATTTTCGCGGAGCCGAATTTCGGCACCACCTATTCAGTCACGAACGCGGTGCGCGGCAGGTACGCCCTCAATGTCCAGGTGAAGGGCAAGTCCGCGCATGGCGCGAGAAAGGAGGGCATAAACGCCATAGTGGACGCGGCAAGGCTCATTGGCGAAATCCAAAACCTAAAGTTCAAGCCTCACCCCGTCATGGGCACCGGCGACATAAACATAGGCTCAATACGCTCCGGCTCCGAATTCCTTTCCGTCCCGGAACTGTGCGAGTTCAGGCTTGACCGCCACACAGTCGCAGGCGAGACAATGGACACTGTCAAGTCCGAGATACGCGAGGCAGTCGCAAAGTCAAAAATCCGCTCCACAGTAGAGCTTGTGCCCCAGACAAGGCCGACCCCGTTCATACCCGCGGGCATGACGCCCCTTGACTCGCCGATAGTCCTTGCGGCAAAGAAGGCGTCCGAGGAAATAGGCTTCAAGTTCCAGACCTCGACAAAAGAATCCGTGTTCGACATGGGCTATACAATCCAGGCAGGCATACCGTCAATCTGCATTGGCCCTATGGGCGGGAACATCCACGGGGCTGACGAATACGTTGTGAAAAGCACGATAGACGAGTCAGTGAAAATCTATTCCGGCATCTTGAAAAACTACGAGTAGGTTTCACCTTTTTCTTCTGTTATATTTTTGTACATTTTCCAATCTGGCATTACTGTAAATCCAACGAATTGCCAGAAACGCTTTCTTTCTTCATTCTCTTTTTTTAGTCTTATCTTATACTTCTCTGGATTACGTATACTCTCCATACCTGGCACTCCGCTTATAGCACCTCTTACAGTTGAAACTCTGTATTTACGCAGAATTTTTTCTATTTGATACCATAAAGAACTTCCAATTCCTTTCCTTCGTGGTAATATTTTTTCTGGTAATTCAAAACACCAACCAGAATAATCTTTGCTTTCTTCTGAACTCTCATATTCATCTTTTTGTATATTTTTATAGAACGTCAAAGGAACAATTGGATTCCTATTATAAAACACGCGAACTTCCAATGTTTCTTTCTTCTCTGAATAATCGTAGCCTTTGCTAATTTTAATGTCAAAACTGTACGTATTACCCGATTTGTCCTTAACTCGTCTTACATATTTTTTGATTAGTTTCTCTTCGTTCATTTTTATCTAATATTGATTTCCTCGATTCTTAGTTATATTTGTTGCCACTTTTCTGATATGCTCTGCCCCGCCCCTTTTTATTCCCCTTTTTTCACCCTGCCTTCCTGCCATCCCTTTTTATACTGCTTTTTTCAAGACTATGGCATGCGATGCCCCTATTGCCATCACCCGGAAACGTCCGTGATAGACTCGCGCGACGCGGACAGCCTCGACACAATCAGGCGCAGGCGCGCCTGCCTGAAATGCAAGAAACGCTTCACCACTTACGAGCGGGTGGAGATGGTCGAGCTCCTCGTGATAAAGAAGGACGGCAGGCGCGAGCCGTACGACAGGAAAAAAATCCTCGCAGGCATCGAGCACTCGTGCATAAAGCTCCCTGTCTCGCGCGACCAGATTGACAAGGCAGTGGACGACATTGAGACAACTTTAAGGAACAGCGACAGCACGGAAGTGCCGTCAAAGGAGATTGGCGAGCTTGTGATGAAAAAGCTCAAGCGCCTAAACAAGGTGGCGTACATTCGCTTCGCGTCTGTTTACCAGAACTTTATCGACATCTCAGGCTTCGCGTCCGAATTGAGGGACTTGAAGAAAAAGAGGAAATGATGGGACGAGGCAAAAGGCATGCATTCCCGCATCTGCCATGAAATCCGGCCAAGCCCATTCTTTTTAAATCTGGAAAACCCTAATGATTGCCATGATAGCAGGTGTTGATGAGGCGGGAAGGGGCTGCATATTGGGCCCCATGGTCCTGTGCGTCTTATATTGCAGGAAAGTAGA
>JAKALW010000011.1 GCA_021823945.1 Microcaldota archaeon | reverse complement strand
GTTGATGCGAATGATAATTATATTGGGGGTCCCGGGCGTGGGCAAGTCGACCGTAATAAAGCCGCTTGCGGAGGCAAAGGGCTACAGGATGCTCAATTACGGCGACATGATGTTCGAGATTGCGTCGAAGGAATTCGGCGTGGACCACAGGGACAAGATACGCGCGCTCCCAAAGGAAAAGCAGTTTGAGATTCAGGAAAAAGTCGCGCTTGTGCTCGCAAAGGAAAAGGGGAAAGTCATACTCGACACGCACTGCTCCATCCAGACGCCGCAGGGGTATCTCCCGGGGCTTCCGAAAAAGCTTCTGGAAAAGCTCCCTGTGACTGGCTTGGTATACGTGACTGCGCCGGTAGAGGAGATAATTGACAGGCGCAAGAAGGATTTCGAGGCAACTGGCAGGGTAAGACCCACAGAGCCCAAAGCAATTTTGGAGCATGAAGGCGTCAACAGGGAGCTTTTATCCGCATACGCGTTCTTTTGCGGCGTGCCAGCCATGATAATTGAGAACAGGAACGGCAAGCTTGAGGAAGCAAGGGAGAAAGTGTCCGCAATCCTATAGAGGAAACTTGCGCGCAAGATTAGCAAAAGGTGCAAAATCAGATGTCATTCATTACACCGGACAATTTCGTGTACGTCGTGACGCTTGTCGCTGTCGCGTACGCGATAATATCGTTCGTGATACAAAGGAAGGTAGGCAATTACGCCAGGATTAAGGAAATCCAAAAACTGTCAAGCGACGTGTCAAAGGAGCTTTCAGAAGCTTCAAAGTCCAAGGACCAGGCGAGGATAGACGCGGCCATGAAAAAGCAGGGCGACATCATGCCACTGATGTCCGAGATGATGATGCTCCAGATGAAGCCGCTCTTCGTGATAATCATTGTCTTCATATTCATTGTCGGCGCGGTCAACATGATAGACCCCAACAGGGCAATGCACGAAAAAGTCGCCATGTTCGACAATGGCAACGCGTCGAATTGCGACGCCGTGTCGTACGACGGGATTTATTCCGCGTGCGTCCCGGTGACGGGCGGGAAAGACAACGCAGTCTGGATGTACACGGTAAGGCTGGACTCGAAAAACAAGGACCTTTTCCAAATGATTTCCTCTTCGATAGGTGGTTCAAGCGCGTACGCCACCAACACATCTTCATTCGAGGTCGGCAATGCCACGCCGAAATGGGAGAAAAATACGACAGGCGGAACGCCATTTGCTGTATCAAGCTCCAAGCAGAAATACGCAGAGGGCGAAACTGCCGCCATATACGCTAACATCACAGGAATGGGCTCAACGCCTGACAGCGTCACCGCCGAGGTAGACAAAGGGTACAGGTTCGGGGTTGACTTGCCATTCACAATACCGATAATAAACCTTGAAAGGCTTGCCGACATTACGGGCTGGATGGTATTCTGCTCGTTTTTCGTCTCGCTTGCGTTAAATCCAATAATGCCAAGGTTGATTCCATCATTGGGGTGAAAATATATGCCATTTCCAAAAAACAGGTCTAGGGCAGTAAGGAGAATAAAGGTCAGGACCATGAAGGGCTCCACGACAAGGTACGAAAGGCGCGACAAGGAAGGCGCGCAGCTGTCTGCGTTCTCCGGCAAGAAATTGCAGGCTGTTACGAACGCGCGCGCAACGCCGAAAAGCATGCGCAGGCCAAACAGGAAGTTCGCCGGCGCCCTGACGGCAAAGGAGGCGCAGATGGCGATTTCCTTCGCTTCAAGGGTGAAGGAGGGCACGATGAAGATGGACGACGTCGACATCGAGCTGAGGAAATACGTCTTGGGCGCGATGGCCGCCATGGCTCCGAAGAAGGCGAAAAAGCCGAGGGCCGCCGCCAAGAAGGCTAAGGAGTAGGCAATCCAAACAAATTGGTGACGGCGTGATAATCGCGATATCAGGCAAGGCGGGGAGCGGCAAGAGCTCGGTTGGCGAGCGCGTAGCCCAAATCCTGGGCCTGAGGGTCGTGAGCCATTCATTCAAGACTCTTGCCCAGAAAACAGGCAAGACATTGATGGAAATCCAGAAAGAGGCGGCGTCAAACCCCGCCATTGACAAGGACATGGACGAGATAATCAGGTCCGAAGCCGCAAAAGGCGACTGTGTCGTCGTGACGTGGCTTGGGCCCTGGATTGTCAAGCACCCGGACCTGAGGGTATGGCTTGACGCGACCGACCAGACGCGCGCGGCGAGGATTTCCGGCCGCGACGGCATGGGCGAGCGCGCGGCGCTCGAGCACATAAGGAAAAGGGACGCGGACAACAGGAAGAGGTACCTCGCCCTGTACGGCATAGACATCGAGGACAGGAATGAATTCGACATAACGCTGAATTCGGGAAAATTCTCCATTGAGCAGCTCGCGCAGATGATAACCGCTGCTGCGCGCGTGAAGGGAGGAGAGTTGAAAAAGTAGAAATACTTTTTCAGGCTTGGCACGAAGAGAGCGCCAAGTAGATGAAAAATGAATGATATTCGCAAGGTGAACAATATGGCAGCAATCGAAGTTGGAAGGGTATGCGTAAAGACGGCCGGGAACGACGCCGGCGACAAAGTGACGATTACGAAAATCATCGACAAGAATTTTGTCGAGGTCAAGAAGGAGAACGGCAAGAAGGCGGTCAGGTGCTCCATCAGGCACCTCGAGCCGACGTCCGTTGTTTCCAAAGCCTGAGGATTTGGGCCTTTGGTGGCAGCAAACATGATAATTGAAAGGCGCATGGAAAGAACAGACCCGGCATACGGGTGCGGCCCGCAGGAAAGGCAGGTCGAAAGCCTGCTTGAATGCGGGATAATCTTCCTTGACAAGCCGTGCGGCCCATCAAGCCACGAGGCAAGCGCGTTTGTCAGGAAAATCCTCGGCGTGCAGAAAGCCGGACACGGCGGGACATTAGACCCACAGGTGTCCGGGGTCCTGCCCGTTGGGGTTGGGAAGGGCGCGAAAGTCATAGGCCACCTTGGCAGGCCCGACAAGGAATATGTCGGGATAATGAGGACGGAAAAGGAAGTTCCGGCTGAAAAAATAAAGGAGATGTTCGCAAAATTCACCGGGGAAATCATACAGACTCCCCCAAAGATGTCCGCCGTGAGGAAAGTGCCCCGCAAGAGAAAGGTTTATTACCTTAATCTTGCAGAATTTAAGGGTAGGGACTTTCTCTTTACCGTCGGATGTGAGGCTGGAACTTACATCCGGACGCTCTGCACTGACATAGGAAATGTCATAGGCGGAGCGGCTATGATTGAGCTTAGAAGGACGTCATATGGCCAAATAGGGGAAGGCATGTGCTGGACCCTTCAGGAAGTCTCCGACGCAGCCTGGCAATACAGGGAGCGTGGGGATGAGAAAAAAATCAGAGAAGTATTGCTCCCGCCCGAAGCCGCTGTGTTTGGCAGGAAAGTGACGATTACGGACGGCGCCGTGGACAGCGTATGCAAAGGCGCGCCTGTCGCAATTCCGGGCATCGCGTCCTTCGACGGAGAAATCAGGAAGGACGAGCAGGTCGCCATAATGACCCTGAAAGGGGAACTGGTGGCGTTCGGGATTGCGAAGATGGACGGAAGGCAGATGCAGTCAGAGCGGAGAGGAGTCGCCGTGGCAACGGACGCGGTGATAATGAAGCAGGGCGTTTATCCGCCGCATAAAAAAGTGTGAAACACTTTTTTAGACTCGCTCAAATCGCTTCGGCGATTTGGCGCACCAAAATGCCTTTGGCATTTTGCTTGTGCCCGCAGGGCAAGTAGATAAAAAGATAACGAGGGGAAGCTGAAGCAACAAATGGATTGACGATAATGCCGGGATCGCATAACCTGGTAGTGCGTACGCCTGGAATTGGAGGGATTTACGCCCGCCACGCGCAAGCGTATTCCCGCAAGGGATTATGGGTTCAAATCCCATTCCCGGCGTTCAAATTTACAAAATATAGAGAGAAGGGAAAACTGAAGAAAAGAAAATTACGTTAAACACACGGTGAGAAAATGGCAAAGGATCAAAAGAAAAATGACGTTCCAGCAGAACAGGCAAAGCCGCAGGCCGCAGCCCCGATTTCAAAGTCAAAGGGCAGGCCGGCACCTGCGCCAGCGCAAAGGACAGTCGGCCCGTCGGGCAAGGAGCTCAGGGGCATTGTCCGCCTTGCAGGCAGGGATATCAAAGGCGACGTTCCTCTCATGCGCGCAATCGTGAGGGTGAAGGGCATGGGCCAGGCAGTCGGCATGGCAGTCACGAAAATGGCTTTCAATGAGCTCAACGTCCCGACCAACACGCTTATCGGCGAGCTCTCAGAGCAGGACATGCAGAAAATCGAGCACATGATGACCCACCCGGTCGAGTACGGCGTGCCGGTCTTCATGCTCAACAGGAGGAAAGACGTGTCGCTTGGCGGCGACAGGCACCTCATCAGCACCGACCTGATGTTCACTACGGCGCAGGACATTGAGCGCGAAAAGACGGCTTACACATGGAAAGGTTATCGCTTCTCCTATGGCCAGAAGGTGAGGGGACAGAGAACCAGGACCACAGGCAGGACTGGCATGACAGTCGGCGTCCTGAGAAAATCAATCCTTGCCAAGGCAGGAGGGGCAGCAACACAGGCTACAGGCGCGGCCGCACAGGCGGCGTCTGCAGCTCCGGCCGGCGCGGCAAAGCCAGCGGCGGGTGCAGCAGCACCCAAAGCGGCAGCGGCGCCTAAAGCAGCACCAGCGGCTGCAAAACCAGAGCCGAAAAAATAGGTGGATTGAATGGGAGACCCAAGGAAACTTAAAAGGAAATACGAAACGCCAAGGAAACAGTGGGATTCCGACAGGATTTCAACTGAGTCCAAGCTCGTCACCGAGTACGGGCTGAAGAACATCCGCGAACTGTGGGTGACGCTTGCAGAGCTCAAGAAGTTCAGGCACGAGTCGAGAAGGCTCTTGTCAGTGGGCGAAGGGGGAGTCGAGGAGTCAAAGAAAATCCTCGGCAAGCTTTCAAGACTTGGCGTCGGCACAAACGTTGACACGCTCGACAAGATTCTCACGCTGGACGTGCGCGATTTCCTGGAGCGCAGGCTACAGACGCGCGTTTTGAAGCGCGGGCTCGCAAGGACAGCGAAGCAGGCAAGGCAGCTCATTGTCCACGGATTCGTGTCCGTGAACGGCAGGAAGGTCACCTCGCCAAGCTACATTGTTCCCGTAGAACTTGAAGCAACTATAGCGTATTTCAAGCCGATCTCAATCGAGGTCGTGCGCGAGCAGAAGGGCGCGAAAAAGCCTGTGAAGGCCGAAGCCGCGCCACAGGCAGAGGCGGCGGCAGCCCCTGCAGAGGCGAAGGAGTAAACTCCCCATGCCTTGACAAATGGTGATTATTATGACTTCAAAAGATGCAAAAGCCGTGGAAAAGCCAGCGGTGAAGAAAAAGGACGAAGAGGCGCCGGCTGAAAAGCCTGCAGTGGCCACGGCAGCGCCAGTCCAGGCAACGCCTGCACCAGCAACGCCCGCGCCGCAAGCGCAGGCAACAGCGCCGGTGCCGGAGTACAGGAAGCCGCGCGAAATGAAGTGGGCAGTCGCGCACGTATACGCTTCGAAAAACGACACAATCATAACAGTGACGGACATCTCGGGCGCAGAGACGATTGCGAAGGCGTCTGGCGGCATGATGGTCAAGTCCGACCGCGAGGAAGGCAAGCCATACGCTGCAATCCAGGCTGCGTCGAAAGTCGTGAACGAAATCAAGAACAGGGGCATAAACGGCCTCCACATAATGATTCGCGCGCCTGGCGGGCACGGGGTCAAGACCCCGGGCGCTGGCGCACAGGCAGTGGTCAGGTCCATTGCGAGGATGGGCATCCGCATCGGAAAAATCGAGGATGTCACGCCTACCCCGACCGACACGACAAAGAGGCCGGGCGGAAACAGGGGCAGAAGGGTTTGAGGGAAATTTCCCTCTACGGGTTGATACCTATGAAAGTCACCATCAAAAAAGAGGACGACGCGCATCTTGAGTTCACGCTCAAGGATTCAAGCGTCGCCTTTGCAAACATGGTCAGGAGAATCGGCATGGGCCAGGTGCCGGTGTTCGCGATACAGAGCGTCACCGTGTACGAGAACAGGACGTCCATGTTCGACGAGTACATAGCGCACAGGATTGGCCTAATACCAATCTCGACGCCCCCGACATACACCGAGAAGGACGAAATACTTTTCACGCTCGACTCCCAGGGGCCGTGCACAGTGTATTCAAAGGACCTCAAGAGCTTTGACGACAAGGTGAAGGTGTCAAACCCGAACATCCCGATAATCAGGCTCGGCGAAGGCCAGAACCTCAGGATAGAGGGGAAGGCGAGGCTCGGGACAGGCAGGGAGCACGCAAGGCACCAGCCTGGCCTCATGAGCTATTCTTACGACGAGAAGGGGAACTTCGAGTTCAAAGTCGAGTCGTTCTCCCAGATAAGCCCGAGGGAAATGGTAGTCCGCGCATGCGAAATCGCAGGCAAGAAATGCGACGGCTTCCTAGAGGCGCTCGAAGAGGAGAAGGAAAAGAAAGAGGAATGAAACTGAAAAGGGAAATGAGTTTATAGTAATAATGCAAGGGTGGCAGAGCTTGGTCAAATGCGCTAGCTTGAGGGGCTAGTGGCTTAGCGCCTACGAGGGTTCAAATCCCTTCCCTTGCATTTTTGAGCGCAGCGAGAAAATGCAAGGCACCTTGTCCGTAAGGACAAGTGTGCCTCAAAATGCGAAACGAAGTGGAGCATTTTGATATGTAATGAAACAGAAAAACAGTCATAATTCAACGGTGGTACGAATGGCAAAAAATTCTCCAGACAATCCGGAGCTGAAAGGCCTGATAAGGGACCTTGAGGCGCCAAAGTCCAGCCCCATATACAAGGCTGTGGCATACGAGCTTGGCAAGCCCAAAAGGAAAAGGGTCAGCGTAAACCTGGGAAAAATCTCGACACTTGCAAAAGACGGCGAGACAGTAATCGTCCCCGGCAAAATCCTTTCATCTGGCGTGCTTGACAAGAAATTGACAGTCGTGGCATTCGCATATTCAGAGGCCGCGAAGGGCTCGATAACGAAGGCTGGCGGCAAGACAATGACAATCCGCGAGCTTGTAGAGAAGAACCCGAAAGGCACTGGAGTAAGCATCATAAAGTAAAGGTGGATTTCATGAAAATTATTGACGGAACAAACCTGATCATGGGAAGGCTTGGCGCGCGCGTCGCAAAAGACCTCCTAAACGGCGAGGAAGTCACGATAATCAACCCTGAGAAGATAATCATCTCCGGCAAAATCGAGACAATCACAGAAAAATACATGGAAAAAAGGCGCTTGCTCAACAAGGCGAACCCTGAGCATAAGCCCGTATGGCCCCGCGCCCCGCACATGCTTTTGAAGAGGATAATCAGCGGCATGATGCCCAAAAAGACAGTCAGGGGCAAACAGGCTCTCTCAAGGCTCAAAGTTATGGCGGCAGGCTTCGCAATGGACGGCGCGGCCACTATAAAGGAAGTGGACGGCTCAGGCATTGAGCGCAAGACCACACTCGGCGCTGTCTGCACAAGGCTTGGCTGGAAGGGGAATTAAGTTAGTTCAAGGTGAATATTTATGGCTAAAGAAGAAACAAAAGCGCCCGCGGCGCAGGATGTAGAGGAGCCGAAGGCTGCCAAGAAAAAGTCCAAGAAAAAGACCGCCTCCATTGTAACTAGGGGCAAGAGAAAAAGCGCAGTTGCGCGCGCCTCCATTTCAAAGGGCAAGGGCAAAGTATACGTCAACAAGTCCGCCATTGACGCGGTCATGGACGGCTATTACCAGCAGATTGTCATGGAGCCCATGAGGCTTGTCCCGGAAATATCAACGGGCGTCGACGTCAGCGTCACAGTGTTTGGCGGCGGCGTGATGGGCCAGGCGCAGGCCGCAAGAACTGCGGTCGCCAGGGCATTGCTCAAATACTCAAACGACGACGCGAAGGTGAAGGAGACTTTCATGGAGCAGGACAGGTTCCTCCTGAAAGAGGATGTCAGGCGCGTCGAGCCAAAGAAATACAAGGGCCCCAAGGCAAGGGCGAGGTTCCAGAAATCATACCGTTAAGCAAAAGAACGGTTGTTTTTCCGGAGTAGTTTGACCGAGGTGTCAATATGTTCTTCCCAATAAGATGTTTTACCTGCGGCGCAGTCATCGGCGACAAGTACGAGGAGTACGAGCGCAAAGTCAAGGAGGGCCAAAACCCTGCGCGCGCGCTTGACGACTTGAAAGTCGAGAGGTACTGCTGCAGGAGGATGTTCATGGGGCACGTGGACGTCTCGGACAAGGTCATTAAGTACGACAAGCTCTGAAAAGCATTTTGGGCTTGCATAACAGTGATTTTGGGGCCATGGGGTAACCTGGCTAGCCTACCTGCTTGGGGTGCAGGTGATTCGAGACTTGGCTGCTTGTCGCCCGCACAGGGCGGTTTTGCAGTCGGCGAATATTCAAATCTCGATGGCCCCATTCACATATCTAAGGAATGAATATTAAAATAAAAGCAGATTTTTCAGGAATCATGTTCAGCCGGAAATCCTGAGAGAAGTGGAGCAAATGCCATTGTTATATGGCATTATCCTGCAGGTATCCGGAATTGAGGTGCGTTGGAATGGCGGAAAAAGAAATGAAGGACAACAGGGAAAGCATGCTCATAAAGCAGGAGAAATACCTGGAATCGGGCATACATATCGGCACTAAGATGAAAGTGCGCGACATGACGAAGTTCATTTACAGGACAAGAAACGACGGATTGTACGTTCTCGACCTCAGGAAAATAGACGAGAGGATCAGGATTGCCGGCAAGATGCTTGCAAGGTACGAGCCAGAAGCCATCACTGTCGTTGCGTCAAGGACATACTCTTCATACGCGGCTGCGAAGTTCTGCGAAATAACCGGCGCGCAGCTCATGCACGGCAGGTTCGTCCCAGGCAGGCTCACAAACGTCGGCAGGAAGGACTTCGTTGAGCCGAAGCTTGTGTTCATATGCGACCCGAAAGGCGAAATCCAGGCAATCAACGAGTCTGGCAAGATGGGAATTACGACAATCGGGCTTTGCGACACGGACAACTACACATCGTTCATAGATTGGGTTATCCCGTGCAACAACAAGGGCAGGAAAGCCCTGGCATTGATATTCTACCTGCTTGCGCGCGAATTCTCCATGGGCAAGGGCAAGATTTCGTCCTACGACGAGTTCACGGCCACGCTTGAGGAATTTGAAAGCTCCACGGCCTTTGACGCCCTTACAGGCGTAAATGAGCCAGAGACAAAACCGCTTGAGGAAAAGGCCAAGGAAACAGCCAAGGTGAATGAAGTCCTGGCGCCCGAGGCGCCAAAGCCTGAGGCAAAAGCAGAGGAGAAGGCATAAAGTGCGCCTTCCTTCCAATTTTCTTTTTTATTTTTCAGCCTTCTTTTTTCCGAAATCAGCCAAGGAAACGAACATCGCCGCGCGTGGCTTGACCGAACATTCCGCATATGTTTAAAAGTCGTGAAACTCAAAAAATAGCATAGGGAGGTAGATGATTCCATGGAAAGCAAATATTCATTGTTCATTTTAGCAGTCGCCGTGTTGGCAGGCTTTGCCATTTTTGGCTGCACAAGCCCGGTGGTGCCGCCGCAGCCGACAAATAACTACACCATAGCAGCGCAGGGCATACTCAACATTGGCCAGTCATTGAGCTTTGGCGACGGGGTTGTCAGGCTTGACGACATAGGCGTGACGCAAAACAACAAAAACCCGGCCATAGTCTCCATTTTAGACGCAAATGGGACAGTGCTGGCGCAGAAAACCATAAACCCGTATTCCAGTTACGACCAGTCATTCTCAAATGGCGCGATATACAGGATATACGTAGGGGAAACAGCGCTAGGGGCTACACTCAATGCCAAATGGGCGCAGGTAATAGTATACATAGTCAGGAACAGCACAATCGCAGTGCCAAGCGTGCAGCAGGTAAGCATTGACCTGGCAGGCAAGGTGGCATCAGGCAACCCCTCAGGCAATGTGAATATGGTGGAATACTCTGATTTCCAGTGCCCGTACTGTGGCAGGGTAGAGCCGACCCTCACCCAGATAAAAACCGACTACCAGAACGTGGCAGTGTATTTCAAGCAATTTCCGCTCCCGCCGTCCATGCACCCTTACGCGCAACAGGCTGCCGAGGCGTCCCTTTGCGCTGACGCGCAGGGCAAGTTCTGGCCATACCACGGCCTGTTGTACGCAAACCAGCAGGCGCTTGACATGAACTCCCTTAAGGGCTATGCGAACCAGACAGGGCTTGACATGGCTGCCTTCAACACATGCCTTGACAGCCACAGCATGGCGGCTAAAATCCAGGCAGACCAGGCCGAAGGCTCGGCCTTAGGCGTCCAGGGGACACCGTCATTTGTCATATATTCTGCCGCAACCGACTCTGCGGCCCTCCAGAAGCTCCAAACAGCCGTCAACTCCCTGAACCAGCAGTACAGCGGGCTTGGCGCGCAGATAGTGCAGGTCAATGGAAGCGGGTATGGCGTGTTTTTCGCAGGCGCGCTGCCATACGAGGCTTTCAAGACTGTGCTTGACAGCTTTTAGGCGCTGGCAGCGGCGGGCTTGACACCCGCACTTTCTTCTTTTATTTTTCATTTTTTTGCTTCCGAGAAAAAGAACTAAACATTGCTCCGGCCAGCCGCGCTGTTTCAATTGCTTGGGCTGTTTGCTACTTCAATAAGCTTGGCTGGATTTTCTGCTTTCCTGCCATGTCCTTGGCCGCGCCCTTTGCCTTGGATGGCGCCACCACGTTCTTGTAGAATATCTTGAACTTTTCAGCATCGTGGATTTCCGTGATGTGCGTCTGGCCATTATTGTGCTTGCGGAAAACGTCAACTGCGCTTGGCAACGATAGGTATACCGATTTCATCAGCGTGCCCGCGGAAAAATTCACGAATTGCCTGCTCGTGTCTGCAAAATAATCCATTGTGTTGGCGTCGAAAAATACCTTGTCGCCGGGCTTTATGAAAAAAGGGCCCATGACTCCGGTATGGCACTCGTTCATTAGGTTCTCCTCGGCAAGCTTGGCCGCCTTTGCAAGGTCCTTGTGCCCAATCACCGTCTTTATGATTGCGCGGGGTATCTGGAAATCATCGGCCAGCCTTGTGAAAACAAAGAAATTGTTGTTGCCATCCTTGTCAGCGTAGATTATGGTTTCGGCAATGCGTTCCGTGGGGCAGCCAATCTCCCTCTTGTCCTCAACAGCCCTGTGGATTGTGAAATAGAAGGATGAATTGTAGCTGTCCTGGGAATAGTGGCCCATGAAATCCACAACCGCCTGCGGGAGAAGGTGCTTAATCTTTTCATAGGGCACCTGGACGCCATGGTTGTTGAACTCCTTTTTGAAAGCCTCGAGCCCTTTTTCCCGAAGCGACCCCAATATTATGCCTGAGAGGTCGTTGAGGGTATAGAATGCCTTTACCGACATTGAGTCAATGGCAGCGTATCCCTCGACAAGGGGCGCCAGCAGGGTGAAAAAACGCTTGAAGAACTCCATGCCTTCAGAGTTCAATACCTTTTTTGTTTCCAGGTATAATTCCTTGTAGGATTCAAGCCCGTTGAGGGCCAGGTTGTTCTTCACGTTCGAATAGAATTGCTTCCATTCCCCAAGCCCTGCGAACTGCGCCATTTCCCGCGTTTGCCTGTAGAATTCGACAATGCCGAACTCGTATTCGAAAACCTGTTCTGTTATGGCCTTTTTCACGGATTGCCACACGCTGCGCACAGCATAGCTGAAGCTAGCATCCAAAATAAGGAGTTGCTTCTTTGCTATACCCATGAATAACACGCTCTATCCACAT
>JAKALW010000010.1 GCA_021823945.1 Microcaldota archaeon | reverse complement strand
AGGTAATGGTCGGGGTGCAGGTGGGTTATGAATATGGCTTTCACTGAGCCATAGCCCACGGCGTATCTCATCATCTGGCGCTGGGTGCCCTCGCCGCAGTCGAAAACGTACAAGCCTCCGTACCTGACGCAGATTGACGGAAGGTTCCTGGCCACTGACGGCACCGACGCGCCGCTCCCCAATACAGTTATCCTTAGCATGGGTAGTATATCTTTAGGCACGCTTATAAACGGTTTCGCGCCTATATTTTTCCAGTACGATGCTAATTCTCGGAAAGGAGGAATACATATGGCAACGCAGTTTGATTTTGAGGAAATCGCAAGGTTCACGGAGGCGTTCGGCATACCGGCGCACGAGGAGGAGATATCTGAACTCCTAAAAGGCAGGCTCGCAAAGCTCGGCTACAAAGTAGAGTTTGACATGATGGGGGACGTCATTGCGTATTCCCCGGCGTTTGACAAGAAGTCGAAGCCCATGGTTATCGCGGCGCACATGGACGAGATAGGCATGCTCGTCAAGTACGTTTCCAAAAAGGGTTTCTTGAAGTTCGCCAAAATAGGCGGCATTGACAGCAGGATGCTCCCGAACCAGCGCGTGATTGTCAAGACGAAGAAGGGCAAGATTTTCGGAGTAATAGGCACGAAACCGCCGCACGTCACCAAGGCGTCGGAGATGGACAAGGCGTACGACGCGCAATCCATGTTCATTGACATTGGCGCGAAGTCCGACAAGGAGGCGCGCAAGATGGGCGTTGAGATTGGCGACCCGATTTCATTTGAGATGGACCTTGCGCGGCTTGGAAACGACCTTGTTACAGGCAAGGCGCTCGACGACAGGATTGGCTGTTTCGCGCTTGTGGAGATTGCGAAAAGGCTCAAGGCCAAGAACGTGGTCATAGTCGGCACTGTCCAGGAGGAGGTCTCGACATTTGGCAAGGGCGCCATGATTTCCGCGTGGAACCTGGAACCCTCAAGCTTCATAGCAGTGGACACTTCGGTAGCTGGCGACCATCCGGAGATGCGCGAGGAGGACGGCGCTGTCTGCCTCGGGAAAGGCCCAGCCATTACGATGGTCGAGGCATCAGGAAGGGGCAATGTGGTTGACAAGCGCCTCGCGGCAATGGTGCTCGAAACAGCGAAAAAGCTCAAAATCCCGTGCCAGCTGGAGGTTGTCGAGGGCGGCGCCACTGACGCGTCTTCAGTATATAACCTCAAGGGCGGGATACCCTCGGTCGCAATTTGCGTGCCGTCAAGGTACATCCACTCGAACGTGTCAGTCTGCTCGCTTGCGGACCTGAAAAGGACAATTGACCTGGTTGTAGGCTTGGCGCTCAAAGGCAAGTTCTGAACCTTTTTTTCCAGCCTTTTTTTTCCGCTTAGCATAGCGGAGGCTGCGGGCTTTGCAAAAAGGGTATAGCCGGCCTTGACCCTTTGGGGCAAACCTACTGAAAAAGTAGAAAAAACTACTCGTAATTGCCCGCTATTGTGCCGCTAACTGAATTCACAATCTCCGGGTACTGGGCGTGGGCATATTTCATCACAATATCGAAAGAATAAGGCGCCCGGGGCTCTCCCGGCTGGATTGCGCCTGCCGGAATGTCAAGGGAATACTTGGCCCCAGGGTTGATTGCGTCTGACTTTGATATTTCATGCCAATTCCCGCCTACCGAGACATTGGAGATTTTTATTGGGTAATCGAGCCTGTTTTGGATTAGGAACACTCCGTGCCCATTGGAATATACAGTGTATGCTTCCAGGACAACGTCCTGGCTTTGCCACGCAAGCTTCTGCTGGGTATTGGCAATGTCTCCCGTTGACTGGGACGCAAACCCGCGCAGCACGCCCACCACTATGAGCGCGATTATTACCACTACCGAGAGAATTATCAGGTATTCTGTCGCTGCCTGGCCGCGGCGCAGCTTGTTTCCATGTGCCATATTCTCATGTGCCCTGAGGATGTTTTTAATACTATATATCGGCGGACATGAAAAGCCCCAGAAACTGCCAAGCCATTGCGCCTTTGCCCCCCCCCTAGTTTGGCGTGCCCGTGAAGGTTATGGTGGTATAGCTAGCGTGCGTGGGCGAATCTGACGGCACCTGTATTCTCAGGTAAGAGGCGATTTCATTTGGCGACGGCGCATAGCCGAGCTTGCCGCATACCGGCTGGTAGGTTCCATTGAACTCGGAATAGGACGTCACGAGACCGGAAACGCATGCGCCCGCCTTTGTAACGCCGCCGAAAAAGCCGAACTGCGCCCCGGAGCCGCCTATGAACTGCGCTGCTGACTGCGTGGAAAGCTCGCTTATGCTCACGTTGACGTTGCCAAGGTTCAGCACGTAGAAGCCCGTAATCCCGCCGGCCATGTCCGTGGTGGAATTGGAGACCTGCACAATGTATGCCTGGCCGCTGAAGCCTGGGTTGTTGAAGACGATGGTGCTGGAATTGTCGGAGGCGTAGACCGATATCTGGTTGTATGTGTCCAGCTGCGTGAGGGGCGCGTAGTCCGCGCCAGAGCCGAAGACCTTGCCCTGCGAGGTAGTGGAATTGTAAGGATAGCCGGAGCCAATGTCGCCTATGAACAAGCCCGGTATTGAGGAGGCCGTCCTGTTGAACGATATGACTGTGACGCTGCCGTTCATCACGTTCGAGTAGATGTTTCCCTGCGGATGCGAGGCCGCTGTGCCGTTGAGGCTGTTGCCGCCGTTAAGGTCGTAGACATAATACGCAGGGTCGCCCGTGAAGTTGTTGGCGGATATCACGTTGCCATATGATACGGCGTCCATGTAGACGTGGGCGTTGGAGCTTGCAATGAAAGTGTTGTTTGAATAAGCCCCGTTGTCCGCGCCGGAAAGGTGGAGCGCGTCGGTGAAATTCGATATCTGGCAATTGCTGACAGCCGCATTGGCCCCTGCCACGTAAATGCCGTAAGACGAGGCAGAATTATTGCCCGTTATGGAATGGTTCTGGCAGTCGAGCGTGACATTGTCAGATAGTATGCCAATGCACGTGACGGAAGACGACAAGTTCGCGGCAAGTGTGTAGTTGCCCGACTGGGTGAGGTTGATACACGAACTCGCGCTGCCGCTTCCAGAAAAAGACTGGCTTGAAACCGTGAATGTCACTGGAGCCGTGGAGTTCGAATTGCCGCTGGTGTCAGAGCCATAGGCGTAATATGTGTAATTGCCATTTGTAAGCCCGGTCTGGTTTGAGACGAACGCCCAGGAAGTCGAATTTATTTTCTGCATGTTCGACGCGTAGAGCATTGCTACCTCGGATGCGGAGAGGGAGCGGTTGTAGAGCCTCACCTCGTCTATGGAGCCGTTGAAATAGAACCTGTAAGTGCCAGGAACTGCTTCCGAGACGCCGATGTCGAAGCTATAGTTGGAATTGAGGCTGAGGCTGTCAAGAGAAGTATTGGTGGTAGAGTTCACAAGCGCGCCGTCTACGTAGAGGAGCAGGTTGGGGCTTGAGCCCCTGGAAAGGACGCCGACCGCATTGTGCCACTGGCCGTCCCTGTAAGCGCCCGGGCTTGTAAGAAAGACAACTGCGGGGTCTTTCCTGACCTGCCAGTATATGCTATCATTTCCCACATAGAGGCCATAGCCGCCGTCAGGCACGGTTGCAAGCCAGCCCTTGCCGGCTATTGAGCCGAAGTAATAGCCGCTAGAAAAGTATTCCTGGAGCTGGGTGAATTTTATCCAGGCGCTAAGCGTGATGTTGGCCGAATAAATGTCGGTCCTGTTGTTGTCAGGCACGCTGGCCCTGGAGCCAGTGGCATTGCCGAAAAACAGGAGGCCCAAGCCGTATTTTCCAGGGCCCCACTGCGCCGACACTATGTTGCCATTGTTGCCATTGCCGCTGGCATCCGCAGCCACTGTGGCTGAATCGCCGACGGCGGAATTGTTGTCGAGGTTCCACATGCCCAAAAGAGAACTGTCGTAAGGACTGTAAGACGTGCCGTTCCAGTTGAATGTGAAATTGGCAAGAGATGCGATAGACTGGATGGTTACATTCACAAACGCACTTGTCCTTGCAAGTATTGAATTATTGGATTCTGTGCCCAGGCCAAATGAGGGGCAGGACTGGACGCAGTCGCCGAAATAATTCGTTACGCCACCCTTGGAAGCATTGTAGAGCTGCGAGGCTTCCGAGGCGGAAAGCGAGCGGTTGTAAATAGCAAGCTCGTCAATCGAGCCGTTGAAGCCGTATGTGTTATAGCCGTCGCCGCCGTATATGCCCACGTAGTCCTTGGTAGTCTGGGAATACTGCGGCGTGAAGTTTACGGAAGCCGAGGAGTTGAGAATGCCGTTGATGTAGAGGCTCGAATTTGAGCCGTCAAATGTGGCAGTTATCAGTGTCCACTGGTTCAGCGGAATCGGGGCTGTTGACACGACGCTTGCGGACTGGTTTGACGGAGGGCCAGAGCCTATCCTGAAAAGGACCAAGCCGTCGTTTGCATTTGCGCTCACCCGGAGATGATAGTTCTCGTTATAGCCCTGGTCACTCACGCCGTATTTGCGTATGATTGTAGGGTATGAGGTAGTGAAAGATGCGGGCCTTACCCACACGGATATGCTGAACACGGGCAGGTTCAGGCTTGAAGAAGCGTTCGGAAGCGCTATGTACTGGCTGGTATTGAAGCTGTAAGCCCCCCCGACCTGGCCGCCTGCGGCCTGCAATGTCGCGCCGCTGACCGTCCCGTTGTTCACGCCAAGCGCGTCATTGGCATTTGAGTCGAAAGGCCAGTATGAAACCAGCCCCGGCGGGTAGGCCGCGAAAATTGCCGGGGCTGCGGCTAAGAATAAGATGCACAGTAAGGCAAACGCCCCCCTTGTTCGCATGCCATCCTTATCTTGTTCTTTTCTTTTAATACTTGACGTGACCATAGGGAGGGAAAAGTTGCAGCCACCAGGCATATTGCAATGCTTTGCCGCCATTCCCCCAAAGTCAGCTTTTTATTACTTGTATTCCCAAGAATTGCCAAGTGCCCAGGTAACTCAGACGCCTTTTTGCGGTTATTTTGCATACGCATAGATAACCGCTTATGGCGGAGGAGCCTGGTTAGAGTGCCAGACTCATAAGTACAATGCCTTGTGAGTGATGAGCCTTCGGGCTATGATATACAAAGGCACTGCGAAATCTGGAAGCCGCGAGTTCAAATCTCGCCCTGGGCACTCATCTTTCTTAGCTCATTCATTTATCTCGTTTTTATCTGCCCAGCGCTTCTTGACCAAGCCAGTGGCAAAGCTTATAAGCCTTTGTTAGATATATCTAACATAAAGTTAGAACATTCTAACAACATTGACAAGCAGGTGAGGGAAATGGCTGGCGGAAAAGCGAAAAAACCTGAAAAAACTGGCACTTTGGAAAACGCACTTGGCATAGTTGCAGCACTATTGGTGCTTGCGACAACAATGCTAGACGCGAGGATTGGCTTTGCCCTTGCAATAATCGGGCTTTTCGCGTTCGCGTTCATAATGAAGGAAAAAGCAGTGAAGCAGGTGCTTTTCTCAGTTGCGGCGCTTGGGATTGCAGCAATACTGATTCTCGTGTCCAACCCGAAAGGCAATGAGGCGTGGATTGCAGCCATAATAATCGGGCTTGCGATATGGGTGATAATAATTTACAACGCCCGCAAACGGAAAGAGGAGATAGCCTCTGACGAGCGCGTCATCAAGATAAGCAACAGGGCAATGGCATACTCGTGGTGGCTTGCTTACATGACAATAGCGCTAATGCTTTGGTTTGACTATACGGGCCTTGTGGAGCTTTCAGTTGTCTCGTTCGGCACGATTGTGTTCATAGTAATGCTTGTCTCGCAGGCATTGATAAAAAAATACCTGCTAACGCGCGGTGAGGACGAATGAGGACAAGGATAAAGGAGCTTAGGGCAAGACACGGCCTCACGCAGGAGGAGCTTGCCGGCAAGGCCAAGGTCAGGCGCGAAACAATAGTGTTTCTCGAGCAGGGGAAATACATCCCCTCCCTGAAACTGGCCCATGACGTTGCCCGAATCCTGAAATCCAAGATAGAGGACGTTTTTATTTTTGAATGAAAAAGAGCGGAGCGGCAGGAAGCGGAAATGCCGGAAATCTGATAAAAAAAGAAGGGAAAAATAAGGAAAAAATAAGGGCAAGAGCCCTTGCTTATTTATTGCCTTTTCATTGCCAGGAGAGAGCCCAGCGTGATGGCGCCCGCGCCAATCGCCGCGCTCAGCTCTGCCCCGCCGGAGTACACGAAGAGGAGGCTGAAGATGATATAGAGCAGGTAGAAAATCACAAATCCCATAAGGACGCTGACTATGAAATCGAATGGAATTTCCATGTGCGCATTTTTCTTCTCTGGCATAAAGCATCACCGATATGGCGTATATTCGTCCTTGCTTAAAAACCTTTCCCAGGATAATATCGTCTGATGGGACACCTTGCTTTTCCGCTTGGCGCCGCATGGCGGCTTACAAGATTCGAGCATGCCATAATGCTTGGAATTGCCTCTTTGGCAGGCATGGTGATAGCCACTGGCTCCCTTGGCACAAGCTATGCCCTGGTTGCGCTCATAGCCCTCGTGCCCATGCTAAACGAAGTCGCCTCATTTTCCCTAAACGACATACTCGACGTGAAAACGGACAGGATGAACGGGAAAACCGACAGGCCTTTGGTGTCTGGCGAGATATCGGAAAGCGCGGCGTGGGCCATAACCATTTTTGGCTATGCCCTAAGCATCGCCCTCGCCTGGTTCATAAACCCGCTGGCATTTTGGATAGCATTGTTTTTCGGGATAATCTCGGTATTTTACAATTACAGGCTCAAGGATTACCCGCTTGTCGGCAACGCGTTCATTGGGCTTAGCATGGCGGTGCCATTCTATTTTGGCGCTGCGTCTGCAGGCGCGCAGTCGTCCATGTCGGTCATATCAGTATGCATTTTGGCATTCGTAGTCGGGTTCGGCAGAGAAATCGCAAAGACTATACAGGACGCGAAAGGCGACTTCAAGGCGCGCGGCTCCAGGCACATTGCCATACTAATAGGAAGCAGGGCAAGCGCCATAATAAGCGCGCTGTGCTATTTCCTCGCATTGCCGCTTACATACCTTGTCTATGCATATGGCATAAAGCCCGTGCCCCTGTCAGTGGCATTGGTGCTTGCATCAAACACGGCATTTTTCTATCTGGGCGCCAGGATAATCATTGCCCACAATGACGCGGAATTCTTGAAAAGCGCGCGGACGCTGAGCCTGCTTGCGCTTGGGGTCGGACTTGCCGGCATAATAGCGGGTGCGTTCTAACATGTTCAGCAGCATTGCCGAAATCGGCATCATAATACTTTTTTCCCTCGTCGGGTCGGCGGTCGCGATAAAGTACAAATTCCCGCCCGTCATAGGATTGCTTGTGATTGGCGCGGCAATAGGCCCAAACGCGCTTGGCATCGTCACCAACAGCGAGGCAATAACCCTTTTTTCCGAGATAGGCTCCGTGCTCCTGCTTTTCACCATAGGCATAGAGTTCTCCCTTGCAAAGATATTCAAGTATTCCCTTCGCGCAATAACGGTCGGTGTCATTAAAATCGGCCTTGCCTTCCTGATTGCCTATCTCCTGTCACAGGCAATCAACCTGCCAATCCTGGATTCCCTGATAATCGGGCTGCTAATCGCGTTCAGCAGCACCTCTATCATGATGAACGTGATAAACCAGCAGGGCTTCAGGGGCAGGGAAATCAACGGGTTCCTTACGGCCGAGCAGATTGTCGAGGACGCGGCAAGCATCCTGGTCCTCACTGCAATAGCCGGGTTCAAGAACTCCGAGATAACCTCCGGCTCTACGGGGATTCTCTCGCTTTTCGTCCCCGTGGCTTTCTCTTTTGCCATAATTGGCGTCGTATACGTGGTGCTTGAAAGGGTTGTCAAGTGGTTTTTGGGATGCCTGGAATGCTATGACAACAATGACGCAATGATACTCGCGTCCCTGTCGGTGGCTGCTGTTTTCATTTTCCTGTCAGACATGCTTGGCCTGCCGCTCTCCACAGGCGCTTTCCTGGCTGGCAGCCTTGTATCCTCTGTGGACGGCTTCAGGAAAATCGAGCAGTCCATAATCCAGTTCAACGCGGTCTTCGCCGCGTTCTTCTTCTTTTCCATAGGCATGGCATTCAAGCTCGAGCCGAGCTTGACATTTGTCCTCATCCTCGCGGCGGTCTGCGCAATGAACATACTTGCCAAGTTCGGGGCGGGCTCGCTTTCCACTTACTTGTTCGGCTTTGACTCTAAGAACTCCATATACGCGGGCCTGGCGCTGATACCCATAGGCGAATTCTCGCTTCTCATGGCGGGCCAGCTAGCGCCTTACGCGTCTTTGGACATTGTCAGCATCACGGCATGCGCAGTCATAATATCAGCCATAGTCTCCTCGAGGATGGTCTACCGCGAGGAAATGGTCGAGGGCGCCATTGTGCGTTTCGTCCCGGCAGGCGTCCTCTCCTCCATGAAAAACATATCGTCCTACGCGGACACGGTGATTTCCTATTTCGAGCCAGGAGGGCAGGGATTCGGGGATTTCATCAATCACGGGAAAAGCATGCTCAACAACATGGTAATATCAATGCTTGTCGCCGGCAGCGCGGTTGTCCTCGCCATTATAATCGACGTGAGGAACATCACAAGCCAGGACGTCCTGCTGTCGCATTACGTGATTGCCGGCGGCTTCCTGCTCTCGCTCATCCCGCTCTTTTTCGCGCTGCGGGAGGCCAAGAACATGCTCGCCGTGCTTGCGCGCGGGTTCGTGATTGACAAGGGGGAGGGAGCCCAGCTCGATGTCAGGATTGAGAGGGACTTTGGCGCGTTCCTCCTGTTTTTCGTGATTTCCGCCATCATACCCGTGTTCTTCACTGCCATATCCCTTCCAAGGCAATTCAATTACGTGGCACTTGCGCCCTTTGCCATAAGCCTCATATTCTTATACGACGCGAGCATGTCCGCGTCAAAGGTCCTCCGCATGCGCGCCAGGGGGCATCACGAGCCCAGGGGACTTGCAGCCATGCACAAGCGGCTTAAGGAAAAGATGGGCGCAAAGCTGGGCGGTAACATTGAAAAGAGCCCGGGAAAATTGCCCCAGGAAAGGCCTGATGGAAAGGGTGAAATCTAGCTTGCGCCAAGAAGCCCGAACACGATTACAAGAATGCCCCAGGCAATTGCAACATAAGCCAGGTTGACCTTTTTCATGGTCTTGAGTATGAAGCCTATGGTAAGATACCCCACGACAAAACTGGTCAGTGCCAGAAGCAGCGCGTCCGGAAGCGCCATTACTGTGGTGCCGGCGCACTTTGCCGCCACTTTTGCCCCAAGCCCGGCAAGGAATGGTATTCCGGAGCCAGAAAGCAGGTTTGTGGCAAAGCTTACAGGGCCTGAACCAAGCCCGCATGAATAGAGCAGCATTTCAGCAATGAGGACAGTGGGCACGCTTAGGAGGAAACTCAAGTGGAATGCGCTTTCAGCGTCGAAGCCGCGCCATATTAAGCCAGTCGTGCTCGTGCCTGAGCGCGAAACTCCGGGTATCGTGGACAAGCCCTGCAATGCGCCGGTGACAATGCCGTCAAGCAGGCCGGCAGACTTGGTTTCCCTCTGCTTCGCGCCCTTTTGCGAGTGCAGGAGGAGCCCGGTGAATATGAGGCCGCCGCCAAGCAGCAAGTAGATTATCATGCCGTCCAGGTTTTGGAAGACCATGCTTTCGATAATGAGGATTGGCACGCCTATTATTCCAGTCATGGCAATCGCGCCGAAAATGAAGCCTGTCTCGCCTTTCGCATAGGTGTCCCTTGCCAGCGGCTTTGCAAGAAACTTTTTCGCTATTTCAGCCATTTCTTTCCTGAAATAGACTGTAGCCGCAAGCAGCGTCCCTATGTGCGCGAAAAGGACCACTGAAAGCAGGAACGCCGGGTCCTGCTTGAATATGCCGAGATAGACCACGGCCAGCTGGGTTTTGGAGCTGATGGGTATCCATTCGGTTATTCCCTGCACTATGCCCAAGATTAGTATTTGAATTGTGTCCATGCAAAGTATTTCCATTAGAAAGGTATTAATTACCAGATGGGCGGCAGGCGCCGCCCGCGCGGGTTTGGCCAGACCGTGCGAAAAAGGAAATGGCAAAGCCCTTTCTTTTATATATAAGGTTCATGCAATATTTTCCCATGGAAATGAAAATAGAATACAGACCTGTTACAGCCCTTGTGATTATTTTCCTTGCAGTGGCAATTTCAATCTGCGCAATTTACCTGAGAGGCGTTTTTACCTATGAACAGGCAAGCGTGTCCCTCCAGGCGCTTTACATCGTAGTCACCCTGAGCGTGCTTTTCTCAGCCTACCTGTCCCTTGAGGCCGCAAGGCAGAAGGCCGTTTCGGCAAGCGAGCTTGCGAGCAGGCCGGACATGCACTGGAACGTGATGCCCAAGGGCATGCACCCTTACATAGAGATAGAATCCCTGAAAAACCAGGCATTTGATTTTGAGGCGCGGCTTGCCTGCAACGGGATAGAGCAGGAAATCCATGAAAGGCACCTTGAGGAATCCTCGCCAGAAACCCCAAGAAAATACGTCATACCGCTCGGCGATTACTTCTCAAAGGCGCTCGGGCAGGCGCAGTCCGCCAAAATAACCATTGACATAACATATTTTTCCGAGCTTGGCGGCAGGTACCATTACGCGTATGAAAAGCTCGTGAAAAGGGAAAAGGCAGGGCTCAGGTTTTCACAAAGGAAGCTTGTAAGGGTAAAGCTGCCATGGTTTGAAAAGCCGCGCATATTCGGCAATGGGGATGATGAGAAGAGTTTTGAGTTCTAGGCTTTCCTTTCTGCCGGCGCGGGAAAAAAGTTCACTTGGCAGGCACTGGCACTGCGAGACTCCTTTTGTATTCCTCGCGGACAAAATCAGGCCCCGCGCGCGTCATTGTTTCCAAAAACCAGCCGGCAAGCTTTTCATTCGAGCTGCCGATGAGCCCGGACTTTGCGACTATTTCCTGGACCTGGAGCCGGCCTATCTTGACGGCCTTCTCCTCTTCGAAAACGTCGTTGTTGTCGATGCACTTGGCATATGTCTCTGCAGCCATGAAAAGCGGGATGAGGCAAAACATCCTGACGCGAAGCGCCTTCTTTGGCAAAAGAAGGATGTATTTCATCGCAGCGTAAAGGTAATCGCGCGCGTCCTGGATTTGCTCGTGCAAGACCTTCATTGCAGCGGCGCGCTTCTCCTTTGAGCAGATGTTCTCGGAGCTGACCCCGTATTTTGACAAAAGCGCAGCGGGCCAGTAGCACCTGTCTGCGCGCAGGTCATGCGCTATGTCGCGCAGGATATTGACTTTTTGGAGGGCAAGCCCGAACTTCACTGCATATCTTTGCAGCTTACGCTTGATTGCAAGCGTGATTATCTTGTTGAAGAAGAGGAGGTCGTTGAAAAGGTGGCCGATTACCCCTGCGACGTAATAGCTGTACTTGTTCTGGTCCTCGAAAGTCTCGATTTTCCTCTTCTGGAACTCGTACATGCCCCTTGCCATGACCCTGCCCCATTTGAGTATGTATTTCCGCGCCGCCTTGGGCTGGGCAAAGTACGCGCCCACGACTGTTGGCGTGTCTGCCAAAAGCTCGCGCTCGTAAGTGTAGTCGAGCTTTGAGAGCATGTCCCGGGCGCATTTCCCCGAGGCTTCCGAGTCGTCCTGCCTTGCCGAAAGCACTGCGAGGAATTGGTCGAACAGGAGCTTTTTTGTATCGAGAGGGGCCTTGGAGTCCTCTATGGTGTCGAGTATCCTGTAAACCAGATAGGAAAGCATCATCTGCTCGCTTATCGGATGGGGCAGGATACGGATGCAGAGGGCAAAGCTGCGCGAGACTTGCGGAAGTATTGCCCAGCACCTGTCGATTTCTTTCATTAGACCACGAATTTTGCCTT
>JAKALW010000194.1 GCA_021823945.1 Microcaldota archaeon | reverse complement strand
CCGATCTACCACGAAGTTCTTGCCATAGCCGATTTTTTCGCCTGTCTCATTGGAAGTGGCGGTTGACACGAAACGCGCGTACTGCCCCTCGTTCTTGTAGGGCGAAGTATAAATGAAAAACGTTCCATTATTCGAGCCATTGAGGCTTATTGACTGGTAGGCGGACGCGACAGGGGTGAGCCAGACGAATTGCGACACCATCATTGACACGTCCTTTGCGGCCAGGTCGCCGTCCGAGGACCAGCCTGTGTCAAGAGTCTGGGGCACTGCCATGAAAGCCCCCCCGTTCTTGCCCGTTATCACGGACACTGCGCCGAATATGACCTTTGACGGGCGCTGCGATGACACCACTTCGTAAGTGGGGTCGAAAATCGAGGTCATGTTGATTTCCTGCGGAGAATAGTCAGTGCGCATGGGCTGGAACCTGATGCCCATGGAATCAAGCCTGGCCGGGTCGGGCGTGGGTATGGACCCCTTGTCGTCCATGTAATACTTGTCAAACCTCAGCCCGATGTACAATACAACCACGCCCCTGTCTATCAGGTCGTTGAAAGTCAGGTTGGAGCTGGTATAGCCTAGAAGCGACGCGGGCAGGTAGCCGGTCGGGACTATGAGCACGGAGTTTGCCGGCAGCCTGTCAAGGTATTCAGGGTCGAGGTCTGACACTGAAAGCCCTTCCTGCCCCAGGTATTTGTCAAGGCCGCGCCTGAAATCAGGGTATGAGTCCGCATTTGACTTCTGCCCGCTCAAAACGAACACCTGCGTTGGTATGGGCTGGTCGTAAACGCGCAATGACAGCTCGGAATAGTCGAGGTTTGCGGAGGAATAGCTCCCCATGGCATACACAGTGTGCGCCTCTGCGCTCTCGCTGCCATAAGTGGCAACGCCTAGGTCGGGGAACTGCGCAGTGAATGAAGGCACAGTGACGTTTGGGGCCATGGGCTGCTCGGGTATGGCAGGCGGCAGCACAAGCAAAAGCAGGATTATGAAAAAAAGCCCGATTACCAGGAACCCGCCGAATGCCTTTTTGGCAATGCCAAGGAATGGATTGTTCTTTTTCTCCGCGTTTTTTGAAAACTTCTTTGCTATATCGGAATCATAAATCGGCCGAGAGCCCGCGCCGTCCTGCTTCGCCCCTGGCTTTTTCACGGCCGCAGGAGACGGGGCGGGCTTTGGCGCGGCATGCGCGCCCTGGCCAATCGGCAAGGCAGACATGATTTTCCCAAAACCCTCCTGGGCGGGGCGCATCTTGAACCTGCGCGAGACTGAGATTTTCCGCTTGACGTCGAAAACGTAGGTGTTCTTGCTTATCTTCATTGATATGGGGCGTTTTTTTGCCTGGGGCGCAGCCTGCCCCGGATTCCCGCCCGCAGGCTGCCTGTCAGCCTTTTTCGGTTCCGGTTTTATGGCAGGGCACATTTTGCATCATCACGGACTGATTTTTGCTTCGCGCAAAATTTTGGCGCGCATCGCGGGCATTACTTTTTCAGGTCCAGGTAGCCTTCTGTCACAAGCGAGTTCAAGGCCTGCTCCACGCGGTTCTCCGGGACTGAATGGACGCGCGAGAAGTCCGCGAGGTTCACCTCGCCATTGTGCTCGGATATCCACTCTACAATCTTCTGCCGGAGCACGTCGTCGGAATATACCTGCAGCTTCTCGATTTTCAGCTTCATCTCATCGTTTGCGGACTTGAGGTCGTAGTTCTCCCTTGAAAGCTGGAAGTTCGAGTCCGAAAGCTCCGCGACTTTGGTCTGGAGCGTCTTGACCTCCTTTTTCAGGTTGTCATAGTACGAGTAGAGCTTGTCATAGTCGCTTGTGACGTATTCGCTCATGTCGTTTATGGCCGATTCTAGTAGCTGGTACACTTGGCGGTTGTCTATGGCGTACGTGCCGTGGGCGAGGGTCAGGATGTTGAAGAAATACTTGAGTATGTCGAGCCTGCGCTTTTTGGGGCTCATGCCGGGGACATAGGAATACATGGCCTCTATCCTGTCGGGATAGAAATAGACCATGGAGAAAAGGTATGGGTTTTTCTGGATGTCCCTGCTTTCTATGTTCAATGCCACGACAGCGTCCTTTTCAAACGCTATCTCGAGGAAGGACAAGGGCGAGAGGAACTGGACTATGTCTTTTTGCGCCCCGTTCAGGGTTGCCTCTATCCTAAACCCGCCTGCGCGCGGGGACTCGGCTGTTTTTTGTTCAGGCATTTCAAAACACCGTGTGGCTATGATAATTCATGCGGACTTGGATTTACCTTTTCCTTTTCGCGCTCTTCTGCTTTGGCCTTGAAGCCTTCTGCGCGGGCCCGGACATGGGCTTCGCGGAAGCCGCCTGCGCCGGCTTGGGCTTTGATGGAGCGAATTGCCCGGACGGGGCATTGGCTTGCTTTTTCACTGCCTCTTCCGCTGCATGCGGCTTTTCGTAAAGGTCCGCGACTGCCGGGATGTAATCCACAAACCCGAGCGCGATGAGGAAAAGCGTGAGGGCAATGCTTGAGGCAATCTGGACAAGGTCTATTGTCCCGCGGAGGATAAGATTCGCACCGATTACGAATATCGAGACTATGACGCCGAACGCTCCCAGGAGGACGACTTTCTGCTCGAACTTGGAGCGCTTTTTCCTGTAAATTTCGTAATTTTCCGGGGAGACATAGAGCCTGTTGTTAGTCGCGAGGCCGAACTTCTCCTTTATGGCGCGGATGCCGGAGATTATGAAGTCGTCTTT
>JAKALW010000193.1 GCA_021823945.1 Microcaldota archaeon | reverse complement strand
TCGTACTGGGCGGTGTCGGTTGCCACGTGGACCGCGGTGATATCCACTTTCCTGGTTCGCCAAACAGGCATAGGCATTTTTGGCGGCGATATGCAATACTTGGGGATTGGAATCGCGCTCCTGGGGGTGCTAGTCCATGAATGGGCCATATTCAGCCTTGGCAGGCAGTTCTCGGTGCGCGTCCAGATACAAGACAAGGCTACCATTGTCACCAAAGGTCCCTACAGGTTCATCAGGCACGCGTCTTACACCGGCAGCCTGCTGACATTCGTGGGCTTCCCGCTTGCCATAGGGACATGGCTTGGGGCCGCCTTTGTGCTTTTAGTCTGCGTGGCCGCGTACAATTACCGCATACGCGTTGAGGAAGAGGCAATGGAGAAGGAATTCGGCCCGGAATACGAGGAATACAGGAAAAAGACCTGGAAATTGTTCCCGGGCTACTAGAGAAGCGGCTAATCATGCGGATGCGCCTGGAAGCGGAATTGCGCTAAATTATTAATTAGGATTGGCAAGAAAATCATGCGATGTTATGGATAAAGAGCCGGATGCCAAGAGAAAAAAATACGACATAATGCATTTCGAGGCTCTCGGGCCCGAGGCGCAGCACCTGGAGCGCGAGACTGCGCAATCCGTGAAGGCAGGCGCGCTTCCAAAGAACCACAAATATCTCATTACCCATCTGAGCCTGAATGAATACATCAACGTGAATCCGGGCGCAGAATTGCCTGGCATAATCTCAATAAAGACTCATTCAAAGATTCCCGGCGGGTTCATTTGGGCAGGCAAGCAAAAGCCCGGCAGCTTGAAAAGGAAAAGCATAATCACAAGGAGCGCTGGCTATGACCACGTGGAGCACCTTGCAGGCGTGGCGAACGTGGCGAGCCTGAGGGACTATTGCGCCGAGGCTGTCGCCCAGACCGCCATGAAATTCATATACGCGTGCGCCGGAAGGCTCAACCATTACGCCGCCAACACGCAGAATTTCGACAGGATGGGTTCCGACGCGTTCATGGAACTTGGCCCGGGCAGGGTGGTGACTGTTTTCGGCGTCGGGAACATTGGCAGGCGCATATGCGGCATTGCCCGCGCGAACGGGCTGGAAGTCCAGGGCGTTGACCTGAGGCAGGGAGAGATTGCCAAGGAACTTGTGGGACAGGTGAAGTTTGTCTCAAAGGAGGAGGCAGTGAGGTCGAGCGACATAATTGTCAACGCGATGAACCTGACAAGGGACAAGTCGAGCAGGTTCTACAACGCGGGCTATTTTTCAGAGGAACTTTTGTCACAAGCAAAGGATGGGTTGATTTTCATCAATGTCACGCGGGGCGAGATTGCGCCCGAAAGCGCGCTTCTCGGGCTTTACAGGTCCGGGAAAATTGGCGGGCTGGGGCTCGACGTGTTTTCAAATGAGGAGGAATTCTCAAGGGCTATGCGCGGCGGGGCGTTTTCCCCTGACAAGGACGTGATTGCAGCCAGGGAGCTTGTGGAGATGTCGCTTGCCCGCACTGGGAACATCTATGTCCAGCCGCACCAGGGCTTCAATTCCGACATAGCTGCGCGCGCCAAGGCGCGCGAGGCAATCAGGCACGCGGAGGCGCATTTCAGGAACAAGGGGAAGAGGTTCGACGAGCAATTGCCTTATTACTAATTTTCAATTATCAGGACAGATACAACAAAAGGGCAGGGAGATAGTCAAGTTTACATCAGGCAACTTGACTAGACGTGGCGGGCACGCCACGTAAATGCTTATTTTGCCCGCAGGCAAAATGGTCAGACAGGCCCATTTTCGAGAAGAGATAGAAAAATAGGTGTTACTAGGAAGATAAATGAAAATGGGCCGGGAGAGATTTGAACTCTCGACCTTTCGATATCCGAAAAGTAAAGGATTGTTTTGGCTGAAAAACCCTGTTTTATCAGTCGAACGCTCCAACCAGGCTAAGCTACCGGCCCATAATGAGAGACATAAAGCTAAGTATTATTTGAAATTCAGATTTAAAAATAAATCGGACATGGGAAATAATAGCCATGTTGCCCTTTAATGCGCATAGTGAAGAGTCAAATTAACCTGATTGAAAGTTGCACGCGCCGGTTCTGCGCCTCCTTAAATTTGCGTGCTTGTGAAAGTCAATGTGGCTGTGCTTGTCTGCGGCGGGCTGTCCGAGTCTATTTTCACCAATATGTATGCCCAAATAACATCCTGCGAATCCGAGTAGGCAAGGGATGGGCAGATAGTTATTGGCGAAGCCCCAAGGTCCTGCATTGTGGCATTTATGCCAGGGCAGGAACCTGTCTTGTTCTCGGCCCCGAACATCCGGAATAGGGGCGTTGAGCCGCCTATGAAACTCGCTGCGTTCTTATCCGAAGCCACAGTGATTGAAACATTAACATTGCCCTGGTTTTCAACAAGGAAGCCAGTGTCCCCGCCAGTGACATTGGAAGATTCGTTGGATGAAAGCGTAATGGAGCCGGCCGCAGGCGGCGTAACTGGAATGAAGGAGAACGCGCTGTTGTTCCTGGTGCTGGAAGTGTAAACAGCTATCTGGTTCGTGCTTGTGATGTTAATCCCCAGCGTGCCGCTGGAATTCATTGGCGCGCCGCCAGCCCCTGAATAGGTCGGCGAGGTATTGGCCGCATAGCCTGAAAACCCGCTGACATTGAAAGTCAGCATATTTGTAGATTGGTTCCATGATATGCCAGTGCATCTTGGCGCCAAGCAAACAGAGCCATTGGCGATTATGGCG
>JAKALW010000192.1 GCA_021823945.1 Microcaldota archaeon | reverse complement strand
GCAGGACACGATTTGGGCTTATGTCTTGGTAAAAATCAATTCCGACAGCCCGCCCCAGACAAATACGGCGACATTGACATTCACAAGCACGCAGGTGTAGAAGCGGTAGCTAAACTGAATGCGTTCAACGTTCATTTCTTTTCCAATTTACTTACTTTATCTTCAAGCCTATTCTCACCTTGATTTCTCAATAGCGGAGAGCATGTCGGAATAAGAAGCGTCAGTCCTTATCGCCGTCGGGGTGAAATGCGTGCGCGATGCCTTGAACCCTGCTTTTGCAAGGTTTTCCATAATCCCGCCAAGCGCCACGCTTTGGATTTTCTCATTGTGGAAAATGCTGTGCGTGTCGAAATAATACGGCGGCAGGCTTGCCTCCTTTGAGATTGTCTCGAGGAATGTGCCCGCCTCCTCGTAACCCTTGTATTTCCTTTCAGTGTTGAGTTTTATCATGCCCTCGACAAAGGAGGCATCCCAAATCTGCCCCCCCCAGACAGGCCCTGAAACAATAGCCTTCTCGTTCCTTTGCCGAAATGCCTTTGAAAATGGCATTGCAAGGCTCGTTTCGAGCGTGCCAGGCGTGTAAATCGCAAGCATGCTTGCAGCCTTGGCGCTCTCCAGGGCATTGTCAGCGCCAAAGTCAAGCCTCACCATTGTCTTGACATAATGGCGCTTTGAGAATGAAAACAAAGGCGTTACCCCGAAATTGTGCTGGCAGGCAATCCTTGCCGCAAAGCCAATCAATATCCTTATGGCGTTCTCGTGGCAGCAGTCATTGTTAAGCGGCACTGAATTGTAGTTTTTGATGCACGCGTCGTGGCGCGCGCCGCACAAGACGGCAGTGTCAGTTGCGGTGAGCGACAGGTAGGCCCTTTTCTTGTACCTGAACTGGTTGAGCGCGTTGTAAATGAAAGGCGCGGGCGTGCCGAAAGGGTCGATTTCCACAAAGTCGTGCCCCTCCTTGTTGTAATACACATTGAAATCCTGGATTGCGACCTCGAATTGCGCCTTTTTTATCCCGTTCGTCTTCGCATTCGCGGCAATGAGGGGCTTGAGGTTCTTGTTCGCGTCCAAAAACACGATTTTTCCATCGCACGCGTTCTCTTTCCAATATCTAATCCCGCGTATCCCGCTTGAGCAAAAGCCGTCAAGGACCGATATCTTCCCAATATTCCTGCCCATGATTTCCTTTGCAATCGCCCCGAATGCCAATGACGACACGTCGCGGTTGAACTGCATGTGCGGATTGTAGAACGAATGCTCCGTGACTTTGGTTTTCACAGCGCCTTCCATGACTTCCTGGGATTTGACCATCAAAACTGACCTCGATTAATCTGAATATGGGTAAATACCTGCTATTTCTCAATCTTCTTGAAGCGTCGTCAAGTCTCAAGAAATGATTCCATCATTTTTTTATCCTGAAGGCGTCAATCAACCCGTGGGCGTAGTTTATGCATCCAAACGCCGTGACGTAATCCTTTTTGTCCAGGAAGAATTTCGTGTCCTTGCAATACATCTTTGCAAGCTCCACCACGTGCTCGTATCCTTTTGGAACTGAAAGCAAGGCGACATTGTCCTCGAACTGGGTTATGTCGCTTTCTATCCTTTCCTTGTCGGTTTTCTTCTCCCTATCAAAACTCTGCGGTTTAGCTTTTTCAAATGCCATTGAATTAACTCCTAACCTTTAGCTTTGAGTCTTTGAGTCTTTGTGTCTTTGTGTCTTTGTGTATATGCTTTATTTATCATCGGATATTATTAACACTCATGGCATCCAATTCAAAGGCTGTTCCGCGCATACTTCTTGGCGGGACATTTGACAGTTTCCACAAGGGACACGCGGCCCTGCTATCCCGTGCAATAACGCTTGCCAGGGGCAAGGCTGTCCTTGTGGGCGTTACCTCAGACAAATTCATGCGCGGCTTCAAACTCCATAAAATCCAGCCATATCATGCCCGCGCAGAGGCAGTAAGGCGCTTTGCCAGGTCGCACGGTGGGAAGGCACTTATTGTTGAACTCAATGACAGGTTCGGCCCTGCCATATACAAGCCAGCGGGCGCCACACTTTGCGTGAGCGACGAGACATACAAGTCCGCGCTTGTTCTCAATGCAGCGCGCAAAAGGGCAGGCAGGAAGCCCTTGAAAATCGACAGGGTGCCAATGGTCATTGGCGAGGATTTCCTAAGGATTTCAAGCACGCGCGTGTGGTCCGGGGCAATTGACAAGAATGGCAGGCGCAAAACGCCTGTAATAGTCCGCGTAGGCTCCCAAAACCCTGTGAAACTCGCCGGGGCAAGGGAGGCAAGCGCATCCCTTTTCGGCAAGAAATTCAGGGTTTTTGGCTCGGATGTCAAATCCGGAGTGGCAGAACAGCCATTCGGGCATGATATGACGCTTAGGGGCGCCAAGAACCGCGCGAAGCGCGCGTATGACGGCGGGAAATGCGATTATGGCGTGGGTTTTGAAAGCGGGCTTGTCAAGCTAGGGCAACTCCATTTTGACGTCCAGTTTTGCGCAGTGTATGAGCCGGATTTCGGTTTTTCACTCGGGCACAGCATGGGCTTCCACGTGCCTGCCCCTGTCATTGAAAGGATACGCAACGAAGGCGTGTCCCTTGGCGACATCATGTCAGAGCTTTCTGGCATTGAAAAGATAGGAAATGGCGGCGGCGCTATTTACCATTTGTCCGGCGGCAGGCTGCACAGGTCGGAGATGGTCAGGGAATCCTTCCTGTGCGCCATGATTCCAAGGATTGCAAGATATGCC
>JAKALW010000009.1 GCA_021823945.1 Microcaldota archaeon | reverse complement strand
TTCGTGGGATTCGTGTTTTTGTCAACCAGGGAGCGCCAGTTCTTCAGCCCGTCCTCGCCGTCCTTTATCCCGAGCCTTGACATGACTATCTCGCCGAACTTCTGCTTCTCTAGTATGATTGGCAATTCGTAAATCGTGTCTATCGACGGGTCGTTGAAAACGCAATCGGGCGTGACGTGGCAGAAAAGCGCTATTTTCTCCTTGGCGTCCTTTGACAATGGCTCGTCCTCGCGCGCCACTATGATGTTTGGCTCTATGCCCAGGGAGGCAAGAAGCCTTGTCGCGTGCTGTGTGGGCTTGGTCTTCTGCTCGCCGGGGGAAAGGCTCGGGACGAAAGTCAGCTGGATGAAAAGCATTTCCTCCTCGAACCTCATCTGGCGCATCGCCTCTATGAAATAGCCGTTTTCCAGGTCGCCTACAGTGCCGCCGACCTCTATGATTACAATGTCGGCCTTTGCGTCTTCGCCCGTCTTTCTCACCCACGCCTTGATTTCGTCAGTGAGGTGCGGGACAATCTGGACGTCCCTGCCCAGGTAGCCGCCCGCGCGCTCCTTCTCGATGATTTTCTTGAAAAGTTTCCCGCCCGTGATGCTTGACGCTCCGGACAGGTCCTGGTTCAGGTAACGCTCGTAAGTGCCAAAGTCCATGTCGCATTCGGTGCCGTCGTCAAGGACGAAAACCTCCCCGTGCCTGAAGGGGTTCATGGTTCCGCAGTCAACGTTCAGGTAGCCGTCAAATTTTATCGGAACTACGTTCAATCCCTTGGATTGGAGAATCTTGCCGAGAGAAGAAGTCAGGATGCCCTTTCCAAGGCCGGACATGAGCGAGCCTAATACAACGATATACTTGGTTTTGCCTCCCATGTAAAAAGATATTTTCGGCAAGGTTTAAATAATCAGGATATTCCGACGTGGAAAAGAGGGGCCAACCGGCGTGGAAAAATATGAAGGTAAATTTCAATATGCGCTCCAGCTATCTCAAAAAGTCTGAAATCTTCATCTGCCGAAGTATCCTTGTTTTTGACAAATACTGGCTCCTTGGGACTTTGAGCCTCGTGAACGCGTCGTCGAGCGCTGCGTTGAGGGTTTCGAACTTGTGCGGCCTGCCCGTCATGGCGTGCTTTGCATTCTCGCGAACCTCCCACACGCCGACTGGCACTGTGTAGTCAGGCAGGATTTCCCTGATGACAACAGCCCTGCCCTGCCTGTGGAGATGGTTGAGCATGCCATAGGCAACGCCGAACCTGCCGGCGTAATACCCGCCGCCCTGCTTCGAGGCATAGGTCGTCCTTCCCTCAAATCCCTCGTATTCCTCGCTTATGTTGGCATTTTTCGGGCTCGAGCCAAACCACGCCTCGAACTGCTCGAACTCGAATGCGCCAGGGAGCACGATTATCTCGAAATGGTTGAAGAGATACTCGTTTGTGAACACCATGAATTCCTGGACTTCTGGCAATTCCTTTACTTTTTCAAGCATCTGCTTGCCAATCGTGTCGTCGGCCGCGGTTATTGCCCAGCGCGTTGGCACCATCTTGCGGTTGACTTTCCTGCCAAGTACGCCCGCGCTTAGCAATTTTGTCAGGTAATGGCTGTCAAAACCCTTGCCCGTGAGTTCGGCAATGGCGTCAACTGCAAGCACGTTGTCCTCCCTTATTTGGTCAACTGCCCAGGGGACGGACGGGTTCCCGATAACGCTGAAATCCTTCAATTCCCCAGACGGGCCCATTGGCTGCAAAACATTGTCCATTGTCAGGACTAGCTTGGGCTTATACTTGAAGAGCGCTTCCATGTCCACGTCCTTGACTGACATGACCGCATCCTGCAATTCGTCTATTTTCCTTGACCTTGAAAATATGCTTTGCGCCTGCCTGCCTATGACCATGTTGGACCTTTGCCTTATGATTTCGCCATATTCCATGCCATAGAGCTGGGCCGGGTTGTCGACTGTCCTGCCAATTGAAATCATTGGTCCTGCGGATATGTTCGGGTAGCCATAAGTGCCCACGAACAGGTTTGGCGGCGACGGGCCTGAAATATTTTCAGACAGGTTTTTTTCAACTTCCGCCTTGACGAAGAGGGCGCTTGAGTGCGGGCAGAAAACCCTCCCGTTCCTTTTGCACGCGGGGCACAAATCGTCATATGAGTTTTTCTTGTCCATGTTCCCACTTGCCAGCAATTGAAATTTTCCGCAAGCGCCTGCCCGCATGCCCCTGGGCATGCTTTGCCAAACCGGTTCCCAAGCCAGGCCTAACCTTGCGCCTTTCCCAAGCGCGCTTTTGTGTTCTCATCTCACTCTAATAAAGCTTATAAGCAAGGTATGCCATTCTTTAATTCAGTAAATTTAATTCAGTAAAAAATCCCTGCGCTTTCCAAGAAGAAGATTGCGCGGGTTTTAGCAGGGGCGAAGCCCCTTCTGGTGGGTTATATGGACATACTATTAGTCATTTTGGCTGCGATAGCGGCAGTGGTGGCGCTTGTCATACTCTGGGCAATCCTCACTTTCAACTCGCTTATAGGCATGAAGAACAAAGTCAACAATTCATGGTCGCAAATAGACGTCCAGCTCAAAAGGAGGTTCGACCTCATACCCAACCTTGTCGAGACAGTGAAGGGCTACGCTAAGCACGAGAAGGAGCTTTTCGAGAATGTCACCAAGGCAAGGACGGCGCTTGGCAATGCCAACACCCCCGGCGAGAAGGCCAAGGCAGACAACATGCTTTCAGGCACTTTGAAGACCCTGTTTGCCGTTGCAGAGAACTACCCCCAGCTGAAGGCGAATGAGAACTTCATGATGCTCCAGGAGGAGCTCTCAGGTACAGAAAGCAAGATAGCCTACTCGCGCCAGTTCTACAATGACATGGTGATGCAATACAACACTGCAATACAGATGTTCCCGGGCATGCTCTTTGCGAACATCTTCGGGTTCAAGGCATTTGACTTCTTCAAGACTGACGATGCGCAGCGCGAACCTGTCAAGGTAAAGTTTTAGAGAAGGGGCCCGCTGCCCCTCCCCACACCCCGCCACTTGACCAAGAGGCGGGATAAATCATGCGTTTTATTTTTTCTTTCATTTTTTCCAAATCACTAATCAAACCAGTATCATAGGCGATGTTTCCCATGGCGGATTTCTACAAGGAATCAGACAAGAACAGGCTGCTTTCAAACCTGCTTGTGATAGTCATGGGCATCATAGCCCTTGGCGTGGCGCTGGCATTCGCCTACATATTCGATTTCGGGATTGAAGGCGCCATGATTGCTGTCATAATCGCCCTTGTCTACGCATATGTGGGCTATTTCGAGTCTGACAAGGTAGTTCTTTCAATCAGCGGGGCGCAGCCTGCTGAGAAGCGCGCTTATCCTTATCTTTACAACACGGTCGAGGGCCTGTCGCTTGCGGCGGGGATTCCAATGCCGGCCCTGTACGTAATTGACGACCCGTCTCCAAACGCGTTTGCGACCGGCAGGGACCCCCAGCACTCTGCAATTGCCGTGACAACCGGATTATTGAAAATCATGAACAGGGAGGAGCTTGAAGGCGTGATAGCTCACGAAATGTCCCACATAAAGAATTATGATATCAGGTTCACGACAATCGCAATTGTCATGGTAGGCATGATTTCCATCATTGGCTATTTTGCGTCCAGGATGCTCTGGTTTGGCGGCACAACAAGAGACAGGGGGAGAGGGGGCGGCGGCGAGTTGCAGGTGATATTGCTTGTCCTTGGCCTCGTGTTCATCATATTCGCGCCCTTTTTCGCAAAGCTTGTCCAGCTTGCCATTTCAAGGAAAAGGGAATTCCTCGCTGATGCATCCGGCGCGCAATTGACAAGATACCCGCCCGGGCTCGCGTCCGCGCTTGAGAAGCTCAAAAAAATCGACATGCCGGTGAAGCACGCCACTGAAGCCACTGCGCCGCTTTACTTCTCAAACCCGATAAAGCCAGGCATGTTCTCGTCCATTTTCTCGACCCACCCGCCAATTGACGAGAGGATTAAGGTCCTGAAGTCGATGAGCTTTGAAAAAATTCAGCCTTGAATTTTTTCAGACTTGTGACGAAGTCACAAGTAGATGAGTCTTGATTTCGAAGCACCAGCGCCTCAGCCGACATTAGTTGGTTTCTAACACCAACGACCCAATAACATTCGCAGAAAATCCTTCTTTCTCTAATTACAAAAAGGTTGGAAATTAATGAGGTCAGGCGTTCGGGTTAGATAATCTTGCTTTCTATTCCGTAATCCTTGCAAAAGCCGATTATCTTGTCCCTTTGGCGCGCGTTCACGCCGTCTTTCTCAATAAGCACGATTTTGACAGGCTCGGCGCTCTTTTTTATCGCCTGGGCAAATGTGTCATACTCGAGCGCGTCAATCGCGTATTTCGGGATTATGTGGGCAAAGCCGTATTCCGATTCCAGCTCAAATTTTGTGAATGCCTTTGAATAGTGCCCGCCGCCCACGCCGAAAAACGCAGTGCAGTTTGGCGCGTTCGCATTGAAGGCGGCGTTTATCCCGGCAGCCGCCACTGAGCAGAATTCAATGTTCGCCCAGGCATTCTCGTCAGAGCCCACCTCGACAAACATGATTGGGACCTTGGCCGTGGGGCCGTGATGGTCCGCCTCCAGGGTTATTTCCACGTCAATGCTCCTTTTCTTGACCTGCGCAGACATCTCCTTGAGCGCTGCTTTGAGCCTTGTGGGCGGGGACGGGTTCAATGTCTGCGGGTCGCCGCCAAGCTCCGCTTTGCCCCAGTTGCCGCACACGTGGACTGTCAGGCACGGCTTGCCCGAGGCGCTTTTGTGCGTTGACGCCACAATCAGGCAGTCTGTCTCTATTCCGGCGTCGAATTCAGTTACCTGGCTTGAAGTATGGCAAAAATGCTCCACTAAGCGCGGGTATTCGTCTGAAATGCACTTGGCAATATTGATTGAGGCAAGGTTAGCTTTTGACACGATTATTTTAGGCATCCAATCAAAACCTCAAGTTTGCAAAAAGGCGAATCCAGCCTATGCCATTAGATGCCCAAGCTGCCAAAGCTTAGCCGTACATAGGGCCGAGGCTCTCCGCCTTCTTGTAATTGGTCTGCGACGTCTTCGCCTTGCTCATGACCTCGCGCATCTTGGACTCGATTATCTTTGCTTCCTGGTCAAGCGAGGTGGTCTCAATCTTGAGCCCGAGCATCTCGTTCACCACTTCAATGACCATAGAAGCAGCGCGCGGGTCCATGTATTCAGGCTGGGCTTCGGCAAGGAGCGACACCACGTCGAACCCCTCGTCTGCGCCGCGCGCCAAAAGCACGCCAGTGACGCCCGTGGTGGCGCCCTCCTTTATCATCTTGACTGTCTTGTACTTTGAAACCCTGTTCACAAGCTCCATGTTGCTTGCGATGGCGTATACCTCGTCCTGCTCTCCCTTGATTGTGATTCCGCCCAGGGAAATTATCCTTTTCACGCCTGCCGACTTTGCAAAAGCAAATATGCTTTCCGCAAGTTCCTGGACTATCCCTATCGGGATGACGAATTCAGAGAGTATGACTATCATGTTGAGCTTTGACGAGCCGTAAACCCTTGCGGGGTGCATTGGAATGTGGTTGTGCACAGCCGCCATTGGCGGGAATAGCTCGCTTTTGATATAGCCAATCTGCTCCATCTTGAGCTTTTCCACAATGTAGCTTGCGGATATTGTGCCCACAAGGCCCATTCCTGGGAATCCTTCAATCAGGACTGGGTTTTTCAGCTTGATTTTTTTGGTCGTGACTATTTCTACTGCCATGGATGTGTAATTTTGCCCCGTTGTTTAAAAAACCATCTCTATGTCTTATGCTAAACATGTTTTTTTGTGCAGGGATAAGGTTTGTAGCGTTCTGCTTGTGCTATAAAAATATCACGTAGACGTCTTTAAACCTCTTAACAAGACATGATAATACGCAATTATGGGGGCTTTTACCATATCGTACCTTCCTCTGCTTATTTTCTTGAGAACGCCAAGACTTACCAATCTACCTATATATGGCGGCGCAATGCCCATTTCACTCAGTTCCGAACTTTTGAATGCCATCTTGCCACTTTCCGCAATTTTTAAAAAACTAAGAAAATCATTATCGGAAGCCGTCTCTAATTCATGGTTAAGCCATGGTTTTCCTATGTTAAGAGCAGCATTGAGTGAGGCTTTGACACGAGGAGAATCTATGGCGCCATTCTCAATATAACTAGCACTTGCAATGCATTGGACTAAGTATGGATAACCGCGCGAAAGATTATGTGCTTCTTTAAATCCATCCTCTGTCCAATGGGTATTTTGGCCTATTAGTGGATTTATCAGCACTTCTTTCATTTCTTTGAATTCAAATTCTCCTACATTGAAACTGGCGCCTGAGAAAATTCTGGCGATTGGAAAGTAATTATCTACAAGTCGTTCTTCGAACTCAATTCCGCCTGATACTGCTAGTATTACGGGTATCTTGTTTTGTTCTTCAACTATCGATTTTAGATTACCTAATGCCTCCGGCGAAAGAAAATCTGCATCATCTAGGGCAATTAATACAAAATCAGCATTCCCCAAGCTCCGGACCAGAGAACGCCAGCGGTGGTATTGTGATATTTCTCCCTCGCTTTCTTCTAATTTAAATTCAATATCTGCAAGCGGGATTTTTGCAGAACTGATTTGTCCCGGGATAGACCGTAATTTTTCAAGCAGGCTTTTTCTTTGGTGTATCTCTTGGATTAAATCTTCTGTCAACATTTGGTATAGTTCTACGTCTGAAGTCGTTTTACTGAGTCTTCGGTAAATTGATATCGCATTACTTTGCGGCTGGTTTTCAACAAAAGGAACTGCGATGCTTATGATTTTTTTAAGGAGAGACGTTTTTCCTGCACCTCTATATCCATAGACCAGAACGCCGCCAGATTGTTTTTGAGTCCGAGCTTTGTCTATCCGAGTATTTATCGTGTCTAGTATGTGCTTTCGGCCACCGAAGAAGTCTGGCTTCACTGGATTTTGGGGATCGTATGGATTTGTCATGTTTATATCTCATTAATTAATATTAATTAATGTTTCTATGCTGACATCCGCCAAAAAATCCAGAATTGCCCGACAGTTGTCAGGAAATGGCGCCAGATGACAGAATCAGCACTACAAGCGCGAGCGGGGCTGTTGATATGAAATATATGACTGCCTTCTTCACGTTCCCCTCAAGCATTGCGCAGTAAACAGCCGCAAGCATGGAGAATATGATTATGTAGGCAGCAGCAGGCCCTGCCATGTCAATGCCGCTCCCGCCACCTGCTACCGAGCTCTTTCCAATAGCCCGCGCCATGCCAATGGATATGCCCATGACAAGCGGCACCAATAGCCCGCTCCCTGCCAAAAGCGTGTATTTCTGCATTGCAATGGCGTTTTTCCTCTCGCGCAGCTGGTCGAAAGTCGAATATACGTCCTCTGCGACTTTCCTTAGCGCAGTGCGCATGTCAGCCCCGCCTTTGTATCCCAAAAGCATCAGGCTTATGCACCTTTTCACCAATAGCGAGTCGGTCCTGTCAGCCATGTTGGAGAGAGCTGTTTTCGGGCTGACACCCGATGCAATCTGGCGCTTCACAGTGGCGAATTCGCCTGCGATTGGCTCCTGGGCGAAACTGGCAATCGTGGATGCGACTTTCTCGATTGGCGCGCCCTTTGGCGCGCTTGACGCCATCACGAGCGCGTCGCCCATCCCGCTCTCAAGCAGTGCTGTCTTTTTCTCGCCTTCGAATTCATTTAGCATCTGGACGGCTATCGGGAGAAGGGTCGACAGCGCGGCAAATCCGAAAAACAGGCTGTTTGAGAACCCGAGCGCGCCGAAAACTATGAATCCTGCTAGTGAGATGATCATGATTGTGGTTTGAGACCTCCTGTATCCAGCTATTGCAATGCCCTGTCTTTTCGCCGCTTTCCTCCCGTCCGTGCCCTGCCTCAAATTCAGGCTTGGCGGGGTGCTCACGGCAATGAACCCCATTATGCCCAGGTCAACAAGCGGGAACAGGACAAGGAAACAAGCCCATGCTGCAAGCGCGCCAGGGGGGTCAAACCCAAGGGGCATTGCGCTTGATATGACTCCGTAAATCATGTAAAATGCCGGGACAATGCACGCGGCAGCCACAAACACGAGCCCGCCAAACACGGCTTTCTGGGCGAACTCCTTGAGCACCGCTATGTTGTCTTTTGAATACTCGTCTGCAAGCATGTACAGCGAGACAGGCTCGCCGCCCTCCTCGTATAATGAGATTATGCTTGAGACAAAGCGCGAGAGTTTCCTTGACCTTGCAAGCGCCGCCTCGCCAAGCAGGGCGTGCTGCAAAGTCTGCCCGGACGCCATGGCGTTTTTCGCCCTCTTGAAAGACTTGGAGCAGCCATACCCTGCCTCGCCTATTTCCTCAACCACTTTTTCAAACGGGAGATGGATGGATATGGCTATGCCCGCGTGCCTGATTGCAAGTGGCAGGTCGGCTTCCATAGCCCTCCTGCTGTTTTCAAACAAGAGCGCGGGCAGGTTCAGCAATCCGAGCGTGGAGAGCGCGAAAATCACAAGGAAAAATACAGGCAGGAGAATCATGTCCTTTGCCGATATGCCTATGTACAAAGCTATGGAGACAACAAAGGCTATTGCGAATGCCGCCGCAATGCCGAAAGTCACGTATTTTTCCGCATTGACGTGTGCGCCCGCGCCTGAAAAGTCGGTTTCAATTTTTTCCTTCCTTTGCTTTGACAGTTTTGTCCCTGGCATTCCGTTTGCCGCGTTCGCAAGCGCAATGAGCCAGTTTGAGTTTGCCATCAAATCCCGCGATTATTTCAGTCTAACGCTCTAAAAATCCTTGACTTCCTTCACGACTTTCTCCATTTCGAGGCCCTTTTTGCCCATTTCAGTTATTTTTTTCTCGCGCTTCTTGATTTCCGCAAAAAGCCCCTCGTCGCCCATGTCGAATGTGTTGCGGAGCTTTTGCCAAATCCGCGTTGCGCTCACGGCCTTTTTGTCGGGGTTCATGCTAAGGCAGTCTAACTTGTAGTCGTAAATGAATATGTCGTCCACTTTCTCAGGCTCGTCCGTTCCCGGCTGGGATATCTGGACAATGCGCCTTGACTCCACAATGCCCTTGCCCTTCTCATACCTGCCAATCCTGCGCTGGACAACTATCAGGTCAATTGCGGGTATGTCAATCTCAAGCACGCCGCAGGATTTCATCCTCAAGACAGCTTCCTTTGCGGATTTTGCATGGTATGTGGCGTAGGTGCCCCGCGCCTGCCCCGAAAGTATGGACTCGATGAACCCCTCGGTCTCCTGCCTTGTGCGGACCTCGCCGACAATCACCCTGTCAGGCCTCATCCTAAGCGAGTCCGCGACCAGGTCCTGCATTGAAATTCCCAGCTCGGAAACTGCAATCATCCTTGTCATGTGAGGGTGCGGTATGTTGATTTCTGGGGTTTCCTCAAGCACCACCACGCGCTCGTTCAGGGGTATGAAATTGAATAGGGCATTTAGAGTCGTGGTTTTGCCCGACGCTGTGTTCCCGGCTATGAGCATATTCGAGTCTGATTGCATGGCAAGCCAAAGGAATGCGAGGGACTCCGCTGAAGCTGTTTTCAGCATTGCGAGCTGGGGCGCGGTTATTGGATTGGCGCTGAATTTTCTAAGCGTGATTTCAAATTTCGACACTGGCGGGATTGACGCGTGCAGCCTGGTCCCGTCCGGGAGTATGGCGTTTAGCCTCGGGTTCTGATAAGTGATTCTTCGCCCAAGCGTGCGGGACATCTTGTTTATGGCGTCAATATATGAATTCTCGGAAAAAAAGCCGAAATCTGTCTGTTTCCAGCCAGCGCCCCGGATGTAGACATAGGCGGGCTTTCCAAGCCCGAGGACGGCGATTTCCTCTATTTTCTTGTCCTTTAAGAGGATTTGAAGGAAAGCGAAGCCCCATGAATGGAGCATGACGTAATTTGAAATGTAATCGCGCTGGTCGCTGTCAAGCTCTATGCCTTCAATGCCGCACACGAAGTCCACAATCTGATATGCAGCCTCGAGCGCAGCCTCTTCAGACCTGATTTCCTGGGTCTTTGCCCTGTTGGCGAACTCGTCAGCGCATTTCAGGACAAGTTCCTCCTCCTCTTCCGAAAGCTCCCCAAGCCCGACTTTGTAATCGCAGGGCCCCGAGATTTTCCCCCAGCCAATTGCAAATGCCATTTTCATCATGCACCCGTTTTCAGAGGATTTCAAGCGCAGTTCCTGGCTTTATCCCGAGCATTGCGCACGCGCCGCTTGCAGTCTCAAGCAGGTAGCGAGCGTTTTTCGTTGGCTTTACAAGCGCGGTGTTCGGCTTGACTGACTCGAATGCCTCGACAACCCTGAAATCAGAGTCAAGGTAAATGGCGTCGAAATCGAACCTGACAAAAAAAGAATGTATCGGGTATATCCCCTCAGAATAAAAATCGAACAGGATGGAGACTGGGCGCGCGCGGAACATCAGGCCCCGCATGCGCGCTAGCGTATTGTTAGCAGACTCAAAATCATTGCATACTGTTTTTCCAGCCCCTTTGACTTTTATGATTGCCATCATTCCCAACCAAACATATTATTCACGCCAATCTTTGTTCCGCACTGGAAAATTTTCCATCCTGGAAAATCCTGGGCATGCCATAATTTACTTGCCAAACCTGCGCTTTCTCGACTCGTACCATTTTATTGCCCTGGTGAAATCCTTTTTCTGGAAATCCGGCCAGAGCTTTTTCGCAAAGTACAATTCAGTATATGCAGCCTGCCATGGCAAAAAGCCGGAGAGCCTCTGCTCCCCGGAAGTCCTAATTATCAGGTCCGGGTCGGGAATGCCCGCAGTATAAAGGTACCTCTCAAATCCGCGCTCGTCGATTTTCGAGCGCCTGCCCGCCTTCACGTCCTGCGCAATCCTGTTTACTGCATCGATTATCTCGTTTCTCCCGCCATAGCCGAAAAACAGGTTGACCTGGTATTTCGAGTATTTCTCTGTCTCCTTCTCAAGGGCAGTTATTTTTTTCCTGATTTGGGCGGGAAAATAATCCGGCCTGCCTATGAACCTGACGCGTATGCCGTATTTCCTGTTCTCCGACTTGCGCGCGAGTGCCAGGGAGAGCTTCTTGTTGAAAGTGTCGAAGAGCATTGAGAGTTCAGCAGAATCGCGCATGAAATTTTCCGTTGAAAAGCCCCAAAGCGAGACCATCCTGATGTCCTTTTCCCTGCACCACTTGAGCACGTAGCCGAGCTTCCTTATGCCTATCTCATAGCCCTGCTGCGTGGTGATGCCCTTTTTCTTGGCCCATCTCCTGTTCCCGTCAGGGATTATCGCGACGTGCTTGATTTCCATTTTCCCACGCGAGTTTGCAAAAATCATTTCTTGGTCTATATGCCTTGCGACATTTTTAATCTAATTGCAAATCGCATTTATTGTTTTTTGTCCATTTTTTGGCGATTTGCAATTCTGGCAAATTTCACAAAATTTGTCACATTAAACGTTTTACTGACCTTGTCCATCTCGCCAAAGCGCGATAGGAAACTCTCCGCGCCCGCGTATTTGAGCAGGCGGGAGGCTGCGTCGTGGTGGCTGCCGCCAAACCCGTGCATTGCCTGGTAAATCCAGCCGTGCATTGACAGGTCGTTGCCATACTGGCTTTTCCACTCGGCCTCGTACCTTGCCGGCTGGTCGTAGTACAGGCCTGCGAGCCTGCCGCATGACGCGCCGAAATATATGCCGCCGCCAGTGGTGGGCTTGACATGGCCGGCCGCGTCCCCGGCAAGCAGGATTTTTTTCCCGTCCTTCTCCATGCCCGTCCTTTTCCTCATTTCCACAGGTATCATGGCAGCGCTCTGGCCCTCGCCTTTTTTGCCGAGAATCCCAGGCCTCTGCTGGAACGCGAGGAATTTTTTCCTTATGTCGCAGGGCATGCGCGCCCCCACGCCGACCTTGGCGCTGCCATCGCCCTTCGGAATCACCCAGCCGAAGAATCCGGGAAACTCCTTTTTGTCCAGGTAGGCCGTCACCATCTTCCCGTCCTCTGTCTCCATCTCGAAATCCGCCTGCATTGTTATTACGAAATTCCTGATTCTTGGGAATCCGAAAATGGTCGCTGTGCTGGAATTCGGGCCGTCCGCGCCTATGATGCAGTCTGCGGCGAATTCGCCGCGCCCCAC
>JAKALW010000191.1 GCA_021823945.1 Microcaldota archaeon | reverse complement strand
GATTCCGGCCATGATGACGTTGGAGGCGACGCTGAAAAGCCCTATTGCGTCCCTCATGTAGAACACCAGCACGAGCCCTATTATGAAAAAGAGCCAGATGAGCAGGACGCAGAGCGCCTCCACCCATACCACCTTCTTGGTGTAAATCGCGTATTCCGTCTGTTTCTGAACCGGAGCCGCAACCGCGGCGGTTTTCTTGGCTGCCATGCCGAGGATAGGCTAACAAGGTTTATAAGGTTTCGGTGTTAGCACCTACCATGAAGCTTTCATTCGTCTATGTTTTTGCCGTCGTTCTATTGCTTCTTCTCGCAGGGTGCTCATCCTCAAAACCGGCCCAAAGCGGAGGCGTTCCCCAAAACTCTTCGCAACCAACCGGCGTCGAATCAGCGCAGCCACCTCCAATCAAGACCTATTCCTGCCCCGATGGAACGATTGTAACAAGTTTGGCTGATTGCCCTAAGTGTCCGTCCTCCTGCGACGATAATAACCCATGCACAAATGACGAATGCGGACAGGCTACTGGGTTCAAATGCGTGCAAACAAATCTAGATGGGCCGCAACTTGGCTGCAGTGGGACTGCTTCTTTCTGCAAACAAAACATATGTGCAAATGGTGAGTGCGTCTTGCAGGCTGAAACCCCATGCTGCGGAAATGGAATAATTGAAAGCGGCGAAGCCTGCGGCAATTGCCCTGCCGATGTCCAATGTTCAAACGGGACGCTATGCTGCGGCGACGGGTGCAAAAAGCCTGCATGCACTTCTAATAAGGATTGTGACGATGAAAGCGCGAGCACAACCGATACATGCAGTTCTCCTGGGACCTGTGATGCAGTATGCCTCCACTCCGCAATTGTCGCCTGCAAGTCCGGCGACGGCGTCTGCCCTTCTGGTTGCAATTATCTTTTTGATACTGATTGCACTAAATATGTGCAAAACAGCGAAGTAAAACTGGATATCGCAACAGTCCTGACTGTGGATTACGTCAGCCATTACAGATGTATTTTTTATGAATCCGTTACAGGAGAATATGTGGCAGTGCACGTCAAAATCAACAATCCAAGCGCCGCCTTGAAAAGTATCGACCTAGGAGACGACCATTTCACGCTCGTAAAACAAACGAACACGCCGAGCTCCACCTATGACACCATATACACCCCTGATTGGTATGTCTATGGTGACCCCTGCGACCAGTCCAATAATTACGTGGATATTTCCAGCGCGGAAATGCCCCTCAATCCTGGAAAATCCACCGCGGGCATACTCTATTTCGATATCAGCAAGGAAAAAACGAGCTCTATCAGCCAAGTCATGCTCAAGGTCAAGAAGGACTCGGCGGGCGATTACGAAGTAATTTATCTCAACGTCCCTCCTCTTTCAAACTGATTTGGATATATTTTGGGCTCACACGGATTCGAATGTCAGTCCAAGGGGGAGCGCCCCCTTAGTCCGACACCGCCCAAACCCCCCGAACTATGAGAATTTCACAAAATTGCCTGCAAGAGAAACCCTGCTTTTCACCAGTACCTCCTTGTTCCGTTTCGTCTTCTCCACAAGTCCTTCATTTTCCAAAAACCGTACGTAATCCGCGCATTTCGTATAAGAAAGCCGAAGTGCTTTGCTCAGTTCGGTTATGTTCATCTGCCTGTTGTCAGTCAGTTCGAGAATTCGGAATCGGTATTGGTTTGACATCAGGCGTATCTTCCTGTATACGCCGTCATTCCGAATCGGCAAAGTATTAGACATTACTCCAAATCTGGCGTAGTGCCAATATATTTAAATACAACACCAGAAACGGTGTAATATTGGTGAATTATATGGGCAAAAATGCATTATTCGCGATACTTGTTGTAGGAATCCTTATTCTGGCTGGCTGCACTTCGACTTCCGGCAAAGCCAATTCTTCTGGCAATGCAAGCAACCAACCGGCGCCTTCAGCGAACAATGGAAGCCCAGGTGCGCCAGCGACAACCTCGCCAGCCAAGACGTATTCCTGCCCGGATGGCACTATCGTCACTGATTTGGGCAATTGCCCCAAGTGTCCTTCTTCATGCGACGACAACAATTCCTGCACAGAAGATAAATGCAGTTCGGCAACTGGTTTCAAATGTGCTCATACTGGTCTCGAAGGCCCGCAACTTGGATGCAGTGGCACAGTTTCAGCGGTAGGGTGCACGATAAAGACCTGTGCTTCCGGTTCGTGCGTTGAAAAGACAAATACACCGGAATGCGTTTCCGACAATGACTGCAACGATAGTGACCCTACAACTGTGGACAAGTGCAACAACCCGGACACCTGTGATGCCTCCTGCTCGAATACGGTGGTTACATCGTGCACCAATGGGGATGGCATCTGCCCATCCGGATGTTCGGCATTCACTGATTCCGACTGTCCTACTTATGGTTTGAACCAAGTCGTGCCAATCAAAGAAGGCAAAAATGTGACGATTGACATTCAAAACCCGCATGACATTCACTGCATTACGCAGTACGATAGCCCGTACATTACTGATTCGGATTACGGAAGTTATTTAGTTGTCCAGATTACGGTAAGAAATGGCGGGACCCAATCAAGCGGCTTTATCTATCCGTCAAGCAGCATGTACTTATTGGATTCGCAGGGCAATCAGTACGATGCGGATTCGTTAATTTGGGGGGACAACTGCCAGGATATCAAGTTCGACGCTGCACAGTTGTTACCGAATACGCAAAGAAGCGGGCAGGTCGCATTCAAATTAAGCGACAAAGGAGCAAAGACGATTACTGGAAACCTCAGG
>JAKALW010000190.1 GCA_021823945.1 Microcaldota archaeon | reverse complement strand
TGCCTCTGCCCGCTTCCGCGGCCCGTGCTCCTCGATGCGAGGTGGCCGACTTTGCGTCCTGGCGGCGCGCCGCGCGCTACAGAGCTCGACCTGCCCTTGTGGTGCTGCTTTCCGCCGAAAGGATGCGTGTATGCGGACATGTGCACACCCCTGTTGACCGGCCACTTGCGGTTCTGCGCGTGCTTCTTGTAGAAGTTCGTGCCCGCCTTCATGAGCGGCATCTCAAGCCTGCCTCCGCCTGCAACCACGCCAAGCTGCGCCCTGCATGCGGCGTCGAGCGTGACAGTGTGTTTTGACGGGAGCTTTACTATGACCTTGCTTCCCTCGTGGGAAACTATGAGCGCGTGCGACCCCGGGGTCCGCACAGCCTTCCCGCCGTCGCCTGGCGACAGTTCGAGGTTGTATAGGTATGCGCCGTCCGGGAGCCTTGATAGCGGCAATACGGAGCCGAGCGTCAGCTTCGGGCCAGAGCCGTAATAAATATTGGAGCCCAGCATCGCGCCTTCGGGCGCGAGGAGCATCTCGCTTGTCGAGTTTTCAAGCATGACCTTCATGAGGAGCGCGCCCCTTGCCGGGTCGTCGATGAACTCGACGATCTTCGCGAGGTAGCCCTCTTCGGTCTCCTTCTTGTCCACAAGCCTGTAGGCGAGCTCGGCCTTGTACCTGTGTGACGGAGCCCGGTATGCCAGGGACTTGTTGCCCTTGCCCCTTCTTTGTTGTTTGAGAAGCTTTCCCATTTCAGAATCACCGTGTTATATTACTATAATATCTACGCTATCTTGAGTTTCGCGGCAATGTCGTCCGCCTTGAAGCCCGGCTTGAGCCGCACATACGCCCTCTTCTCGCCTTTCGGGGTGATGAGAGTGTTGACCTTCTCGACCTTGACGCCGAAGCTCTTCTCGACCTCGTCAAAAATCTCCTTCTTGGTCGACTTCATCTCGACGACAAAAAGCATCTTGTTCTCAAGCTCTATCATGCTTATTGCCTTTTCAGTTGTGACTGGATACAATATTGCCATTTCATGCACCCTTGAACTTCTCTCCTATGAACTTAATCGCGCTCTGCGTGTAGACTGTAAGCCTGCCGGCGTGCGTGCCCGGAGCCAGGTCGACCGCCTTGAGGCTCTCCGCCGTCCTTACGTCGACGCCAGGGATGTTCTTTGCCGACTTGAGCGCTGCGCAGTCCTTGCCGACAACTATGAGCGCGGATTTCGCCCTCACCTTGCCGCCTTTACGTGCGCCAACGCCTGTCCTAAGCTTCGCATTCTTGGAGCGTTCCATGTCAGCGCCCATGCCCATGGCATTGAGCGTCCTTGACATTTCCTTTGTCTTTGTGATTGATTCGAGCTTGTCCTCGACTACAAGCGGGAGTTTCGCGCCCGCCGGAATCTTGTGGCCCCTCTTCGCGACAGTTGCCGCGTCGGCTGTGGCCGCTATCGCGCTTGCGATGCATTTCTTGTACTCTTTCCTGTTGACCATTTCGTAAATGACCTTCTCGACGTGCGGCGCGTGCGCGCGCCTGCCCTTCACTGCGGACGGGATTCTCTTGACTTTCCCGAACTTGCCGCCTGGCAGAACTTCGCGCGGAAGCTTTGAAATGCCGTGGTTCTTTATAGAGCCGAAGTCCTCCTTCCTGCCCCTGTACCTTGCCGAGGTCTCCAAGCCCGCCCTGGGGTCATTGCCCTTGGGCTGGTAGTCCTCCGAAAGGTCGGAAAGAACAGCGCGCTTTATCATGTCAGCCCTGACCACGCCGGAAAACACTTGGGGCATGTCAGCGCTGCCTGATTTTTTGCCGTCGATTGTGTAAATGTCAGCTTTCATTTCTCAACACCTTTTAGTATGCTCACTGTTTTGATTCAAGAGACACGTATGTGACCTGCGGCGCTGTCTGGATGCCCGTGGGCCTTGACGCCTTCCTGAAGCGGATAAGCCTCTTCTTCGGGCCTGACACCGAGCCCCTGAGGAGCACGTATGCGGTGTTCACATTGCCGTAACTGACAAAGCCGCCTTTCGGATTGATTTCCTCGGGCTTGCCGACCTTTATGACCTGCTTGTTCAGGTCTGTCCTTTTGTTGTAGCCCATCCTGCCTGCCTGCAGGGCCGTGTACATGACGTATGATGGGGTCCAAGGTCCCAATGTGCCGACGTGCCTGACCTTGCCCGTGGCTTTCCTTCTCTGCTTGGATATGCCAAACCTCTTTATGACACCCTGGGTGCCCTTGCCTTTTGTAATGCTAATAGTGTCGACAAGCTCGCCCGCCTTGAAGACGTCGGCGAAATTCACCTGCTTGCCAAGGATTGTCTTTGCGTACTCCAATTTCTCCTTCGCGTCCTTCCCGCCAATCGCTATTTCCATAGTGTCGGGGGTTTTCTTGCTCGTCGCCGTCAGTGATGGCGTGGCGAAACAGAGGGCGAAGACGGATGAGGCAGAAGAAGGGTTGGATTCAAAAGCAGGAGACTTTTTCTCGGTTTTTTTCGTTTTTGAGACGTGGTTTATCTGTTTCAGGACGTTTTCGTCCGAACAGATGATGTCGCCGAGGCACGTGCCGTTCCTGTCGTACGCCTCGGGGGCCTACATGGCGCGCATGGTCGACATGATCGTGAAGGCCTCGCCGCAGCCCCTGCACCTCGAGCCCATCTACGAGACCGACATGGCGGAGGGCCTGAAGGCGATGGCGCTCGAAGGCCACGGCCTCGCCTTCCTGCCGGCCAGCTCGGTGCGCAAGGAACTCAAGGCCAGGCGCCTCGTGCGCGCGGCACCGGAAGGCGAGCACGA
>JAKALW010000008.1 GCA_021823945.1 Microcaldota archaeon | reverse complement strand
TTGGTGATACCTATGCTTTTTTCGGGAAGCAACTTTTCAGTGCCGCGACCACGTTCTTGCGCAGGTTCTGGACTGCTTTTTGGAACCCCTGCATGCCCTTCTGGTTCTTTGAAAAGGCGATTTTTTCGCCTGTGTCTTCCTTCCTTTTGAACATTTCAGTCATTGTCTATCCTCTTGTCAGGGTATTTTCTGGCACGCGCAATCAGTCATTGCCATGCCGAAATTCAAAATCATGCTTTGGACTTCTATCTTATGTATGACAGGTCGTGCGCGCTCGGGCTCGCGCCAGGCATGCCTTCAGCCTGCTTTGCGGCCTCCTTCTCCATTTTTTTCATGAACTGCTCGCTCTCCTTTGCCCTCTGGTCGAGTTTTGTTATGTCTATCTTGACCTCTAAGAGCTTTGAGAGGACCTCGAGCACTGACTGGGCGGACTTAGCGTCAACATAGCCGCCATGCGTCTCGCCCATGATGCACACGCCCTTCATTTTCCTGATTTTCCCAAGTCCCAAAAGCAGGCCGGCAGCGCCAATTATGGAGCCGTGCGACTTGCCAAACACCATGCCGACTTTCTCGTGCGCCGGGATTATGTCCTTGTGCGTGGCGGAGCCGAACACCTGCGGCGACGCAGGGGCTTTCCCTGTGCCATAGCCGCCCAGCGTATAAATCATCCGGCCGCCGTTCTTCTCGAAATAGTCAAGTATCCTGCCGGTGACCTCGAATTGCGCCTCCGAGGTCACTGCCTGGACGTCGCCTACGAGTATGAGTATGTCGTGCTTTTTCCCCTTGACTAGGTAGAACTTGTTTTTCAGCATCCTCATGATGCCATTTTTCTGCATGAGCACCTGATGCGGGAAATGCGGGGACACAAGCTCTGCGACCTTTTCCGCCTTGCGCTCCTTTATCATGTGGTCCGCTGCGAGCTTTCCCACGAGGCCGATGCCTGGCAATCCTTCTACCAGTATGGGGCTTTTCATCTTGACCCCTTTCTTTGTAATTATGTGCGTCCTTTCCATTTTTTCACCTTTAAGTCAGACAAGCGCGTGCGTCTTGGTTCAAAGGCGCCATTGTGCCTGCGCCGCTTGCGCGCCTGAACCTTGCGTATTTGTCGGCAATAGTGTATTTCGGGGGATGGGCTGTTTTTGTCGCCATGCCGCAGTGCGTTTCCTGCATTGTGTATTGCGCGCACACCTGGCATTTGCGGATTTTTTTCATGGGCTGCACATCTCTTTTCGCGACTGCTTTGGCAAGGCATTGGGCCCCCACATTGATTCCTTTGCCTTCAGGATATGAATAGGCGATTGCTGGCTTATAAATAGTGCGCATTTGGGCTGGAACTTTTGGAGAAAAACAAAAGCTTGCCCAAAAAGCGCAATCTTGCATGGAATTTTGATGCGGCGCGCATCCCGCCGCAACCAATTGCGCTTAGAAACAGCTTAACTCTCTTCCTTTATCCTTTCAAAGGACACAATAGTGTTTTTCCCTGCCTTGGATTCCAATGACTCGACAATCGCGTCAAGTGCCTTCTCGCCTGTCTTGAAGTCGGGCGCGACCAGGTCAATTTGGTACCTTGGCGCGCCAAGGTATGTGACTGTGAGCTTGCATGTATCGGGAACCGCAAGCGAGCCGAGCGCCTGCTTTATTATCTCGACGCCGTTCGCCTCGTATGACTGCATTTTCAGCAATCCCTTCAACTGGGCTTTTGCCTGCTTTATGCTTTTCTGGCATATCGTGATGAGCGCTTTTACAAGCCCGCGGTCGAGCTTGAGGTCTTTCAATGCCTCTTCGCCGCTTGTGGAAATGGCCTCGAGCGCCTCGAAGAGGTCGCCGTGCTTTGCAACGAGCTTCTTTTTCGCCACAAGCGCCTCTGCCGGGCTCAGCTTCGCCTCGGATATGGATACCTCGAAAAGCTTGTCGGCCCTGCGCGTGCGCTTGACCATCTCGAGCTTCGCCTTTTTCTCGGACGGCGTGACGCGCTTTAAAGAAAGGTCAATCTGGTTCTTTTCCAGAATTAGGTTGTACACTTTGGCGACAACGTGCTCGCCCTCGTGCAGGAACTCGTGGATGTTTTTTATCCACCGCGGCGCGACTTCGGATATGTGGACGAACGCCTCCTTGTTCTGGTATTCGTCAAGCGCGCAGAACGCGCCGTAAGGCATGATTTTCTTTATGGTTGCCAGGACCAGTTCGTCCTGTTCCGGCATGTCGTTTTCGCCCAAATTATTGCACCCTATCTTATTTGTGATTTTGCCCCCTAATTCAGGAGAGGACCTTCACTACCTTTGCCGCAACGAGCTTTGTCCTTGAGCCTGACGGCTTTGCGAGGACCACGCCGCAGACGAGGCAGTTCACTGTGTTTGTGGAGTTGCCGAATATGTTCTGCTCGTTTCCGCACTCGTTGCATTTGACTTTAAGGAATTTGCTCATGATTACACCCTTTTAGATTGGAACTTGGCCACAATGACAGGCTGCCTTGCTAGGAGCCGCCCGTGAACTCAAGCTTCTTTTTCGTCCTTGTACCGATTGTCCTGAACTGCTTGTAGCCGGACTCTGTGCACTCGAGTATGATTGTCTGGCGCTTGCCCTGCTTCTTGACGGTCTTTTCGCCGGCGCGCTTGCCGCCGTGGCCAAGAAGGCTGCGCTCGTGCTTGCGGTTGCCAATTGCCATCGACCTGCTCCTGCCCTTTGAGACGAGCCTCACTTTGTGGATTGTGTGCCTTTTGAGCTTTGGATTATATGCTCTCATTGTTTTTGGGAATTCCATATGTTCTCACCATGTATTAACGTTATTTTTTCCTGCAAACCCATTGGTTTGCATTTTTCAGCCGCCTGGTTGTTCGGCTATCCTTGCTTTTAACAGCGCGCTGGTTTCGCTTTCAGGAAGCTCTCCTATTTCGCCTGGCTTGAACGGACCGTAAACGTTGTTGTCAAGCCCAGTAAAAGCAGCTACTTCTTTGAGAAATCTAACCTTTTTAAGGCTGCTTGTCCCGCCATTTGGCCCGCTTTGGGCTGCGCCGGACACTGTTTTTTCGGAAAAATTGCTTTCAAACCTGCTTTTGCTGTCTTCGAGTATTGCGCAGACCTGGTCATAGAGGTGGTGTTCCTCCACAGTCATGCCGCCAGTGTCATTGTGCGTGCCAAGGCGCAGTGCCCGAAGTATTATCTTTTGCTGCCTCATTGAGTGGATTTCGCGGACAATCTTTGCAGTGTTCTCGTATTCGCGTATGTCCATTATGGTGTGGCTTTTCCCAAGAGTGTCCTTCTTTGCCTTGAGCATTGCATCTACCTGCCCGTAGAAATCAGTCGGCACCATGACCAGCGCGGCTGATGATTTTTCCTCCTGCTGGAGACGGCGAAGTTCGATATAGTTCAAGTCTGCCATTGCAAAAAACGCCCCACACTACTGCCTTAATGCGCCCTACAAGTTACGCATGGGGTCTTTATTAAAACTGCGGTCAGCTCCTCAAATTACCCCTTACTGCCATGAAATGTGGCTGAACCTTTGAGCACCAGGTACGCCGCAGCCGTCTTTGGGATTTTCTGCGCAGCGCCCGGCGCATATGGTCCAATCTTGTAATCCCCGAAATCCAATTCCGGGACTGCCTCTGTAACAGAGATTTCAACAGGCTCGTTCCCGAAGGCAGCTGCGTCCCTCCTTGGCATGTAGCCTGCGATTTTCTCAAGCTGGAAGGAACGCGCCGCAAACCCGCTGCCTCCATGGATTGAATCGGGAAGCCTGATGAGCTTTGACACGTCGCACGTGACATTCACGTCAATCTCACGCGGCAGCTTTTTGGCAAAGTCATTGAATATCGCCTTGAACTTCTCCTCGCGGTCAGCTATTTTTATCCTGTCGTAATCCCCATCATCCACCCCTGCCATGAAAGAAGCGAACACTGCGGCGTCCTTGAGCTTGCGGTTGAGCGTGCCCCGGAATTTCCCGTCTGCAAGCGCCTTTTCAAGCTCCCTGCCAATCTTGCCATGGTAGCCTCCTGCTTTCGGGCTTGGACCCCTGAATGTCTTGACAAGCCTTTTGTTCTTCATGGCCTCTTCCAGGTAGAAAAAGTCCTCATACCTGATGCCTGTGCCTGTGATGTAATCGGCAATCTCGCGCCTTGCCTCGCGGTTCAGGTCGAAAAACCTCTGGTCGCGGGCGTGGATGTGGTATCCCCTGTTGCCGGAAAAATTGACGCTTATCATGTTTTTCGGTATGCCGAAATCGTCAATCAGGAATTCGTTTGCAAGCGTCTCTGTCTGGTGCCTGATTTTTTCAAGGCACGAGTCGCACGTGAACTTCCCGCAGTCGTGGGCGGGCGCGTCAAGGTCGAATATCAGGTCGGCGCCAAGCCAGTTTTTCTTGACCATCGGCCTTGCCGCAGGAAGCTCGTAATGGGCTGCTGAATATGAAACGTAGAACGGGCGCGCCTTCCTAAGCGCGTTTGCGAGCTCGGAGTCTGTCTTGAACCACATGTGCCTTGTCTCGATTTTCTTTTCCGGCGAGCCGAAGCCGAACTCGCGGGTGCCGACTGCGTGGACTTTGGGCGTGACTGCATGGTAATAGGCGCCTATCATTTCAGATATTTTCATTATGTCGTGCTGCTGCATTTTGAATCACGCGTTTTAGGTTATTCTTGCCCGCTTTTTTCTATTATCCCTGTTCGCCTTTTTCACTATCTTCCTGTTTTCCTGCGCCTGTGGCGCCGCTCTCCTCGTCCTGGTGCCCGTAGCCAGTTTCCTTTGCCTGTCTCATCGACTCCTCAGCATACCTTCCATGTATCTTCGGGTTGAATTTCAGCGGACTGAAGCATCTGCACGTGGCGACGCAAATGCCCCAGCTGTCCATAGTCGCGCACGAGGGCATTGAGTATTCCTTTTTCCTGATGTATTCCACCTGGTATTTGGTAGTGCCCTCATTGAAGTCGGGCGCAGTCGAGAACAATTTCACGATTTTTGCGTCGTCAACTCCCGCCTTTATCAGGTAGATTGCAAGGGCCACGCGCGCGCTGTGCGGCAGGTTCTCGGAAATCGCAAGGTCGGAAAGCAGCTTCTTGATGCACGGCGGGTAATTTTCCGACGCAATCTGTATTACGCCCTGCTCAGCTTTCGGGAGTATCTGCGACAGCTTTTTCGAGTATTCTTTGACAAGGGAGGGGTATTCGCCCTTGGCGCCAAGCCCAGCAATGACGCGCTTTTTCACGGCCTCCTCGATAATCCTGATGAGTTTCTCGCGCGTGAGGCCTGCGACCTTTCCCTTCACAAGGTTCGCGTTCACAAGCTTGTAGTGCACGTCTCGCGGCGTGTACCTCAGGTAATCCGCCATGCCGACTTGGAAAGCGCCATTGGCGCCCGCCGCGTCTATGCCAATGCTCTGCGCCGCCACAAGCAAGTCCGCGTCCTTTTCGCGCTCGAGGTATGCGCTTGCGCGCTTTGATTCGGCTACCGCAAGCCTGTTTGAAAAATAGCTGGAATTGAGGAGCGAGACCATCATCCTGCACGCGGAATATGAGGCTATTTCCCTGTCGTATGCCGTGTTTACCCCGCGCGCGAACAGGGGCAGCTTGCCCTCCACTATCGCCGCCTGGGCGCGGCTGAACCCAGCCTCCACGAATTCGGGCGTCAGTTCGAGCTTCCTTGAAATCACGTATTCCTTTGACTGGGGGAGAAACGGGTACCGCGCGAAAAATTCACTGTCCAAAACCATGTTTCACAAATCCTTTCAGGCAGGCATTCTTTCCATGCGCCGCCTTGGAATTATTTGGAAGTGCAGGAATAAAGAGTTAATGACTTGATTAATGGCTTGAAAAACTTAATTTCCTGGCATTGGATTGACCGCCTTCCTTGTCAGGGCGCCTTTTTGCCGGGAACTTTCCTTTTGGCGCCAGCTTTCACTGCCTTTTCAGGGAAAGCCGCTGAGGCAAGCACGTATCCTGAGTCAAATGCGAGTATGAAAAACGCGTTTATCCACCCAAAGCCCAGGATGCCAATGATTACCGCAACAATGTCAAGCACTCCCCTGTACCCGTACAATGGCTTTTTCTCGTCAATGTACGCCGCAATGGCGAAAACCGCAAGAAGCCCGACGTCCACCGCGCTCACGCCGAATATGAAAAGGAAAAAGAACATCGCCATGAAGCCGGCAAAATGCTCTTTTTTGTCTATCTTGCCTGACAGGGCGCTTGCAAGCACTGCCGCCAGGAATATTGTCGAGGCTTCGGTTGCCGCGCACAGGTAGCCTATTGCCAGGCCATAGGCAATCCCGAGCGCTACGCCAAGAAGCCCCTTCTTGCCAGTGTCAGCAAAATAGTCAGCGATTTTGACAACCGCGCCGGTTGCAATTGTGAGAAGAACGATGAATACTGCGTCCATGATGAGCCAACACGCTTATTTTTTTTCAGATTATCCCGTGCAGGAGCATTGGCAGGTTGATTGTGACGTCGCCATACACGTGCACGTGGCTGCTTTTCTCCTTGATTTTGCCCCAGCTTATTGCCTCGCGCGTCTTTGCGCCTGAAAGCGAGCCGTCCCATTCAACTGCCGTTGTGAGGTAGACCGCGCTGTCAAGCCCGCCCCGAAGAATGTTCACGCCTATTATATGGTGCTTTGAAATCCCGCCGCCAAGTATGAGCGCGGACGTGTTCTCCGCATTGAGTGTCAGGTCGGCAAGGGTTTTCATGTCCTTTGTGACGTCTATGCCGAACTTCTTGTTCCTCTGCCTGTAAAAGTAGGTCTGCAATCCAATCGCGCCGTCTGTTATCCCCGGGCAATATACTGGCACCTTCATTTTCGCGCAATGCATTAGGAAGGAATCATCGTCCGGCTTGTTCTTGGAAATGAACCCGCCGCACTCTAATGCGAACTCGGACGGGGATATCATGTCGCCGTGCTCCTTTGTGCAGTCGGCAATCACCTTGTTGAAAATCTCCTCGAAAAGCACGTACCTCTGCGTGGGGACGAATATGTTCCCTATCCTGTTGATTTCCTCTTTGTGCAGCTGGATATCGTCCACGTCAAAATCGCCTGTGATGTAGCCCTCGTGGGCCTTGATTATGTCGTGTTCGATTGCGCCCGCAGTCGTGACAATCGCGTCCACAAGCCCGGATTTCACCAGGCGCGCAATGTAGCCGCGCATGCCCGACGCCACCATGTTGGCAGTGAAGCCGAGGTAAACTGTGGTCTTGCCCTTTTTCTTCGCGTCGCGCATCTGCGTGAGGATGCTTCTGGCCGTGCCTAGGTTTGTAGCCTGGAAGCCCACGTTCTGGGCGTTCTTGAAATAACCGTCAAGGCTTGAAACGTCCTTTATGTTGTCTGGTTTTTTTTGCATATTGTTTGCACCCTATCATTATGAGCCGCACATTCTTGCCCGCAATCAGTCTTGTTTGGGATTTATTCCAATAAAAAGCAGGCTGTTTGTTTCAGGGAGGAAGGCGGCAGCAAAGTTAGGGAGCGAAACGATTGCAGGTTAATGTGCCCTGCTTCCAAATAGCGCAAAAAAAGAAAACAGGAAAAGAAAAAATTATTCAAAAACCCTGAGTATGTCCGAGCGCAAAGTCTTGCTGTCAAGCAATATGGCATCGAGCTTTTTCGCAATGTCCTTTTCGCCAATCATGGCAAACCACGGGCCAAAGTGCCTTCCTTTCGCATGGTATTCCACGGACGCGTATGGCAGCCCTGACACAAGCACTGCGAATTGCTTCTTGTTTCTCGCCTTTGCAAGCACTGAGCCGTTTGGCAGCTTGAAGACGAACTCGGTTCCCGGCGGGCAGTCTATTATTCCTTCCGTTTTGCTTATTTTCGAAACCTTTGATATCTTCGCCATGCTAAAAACCCCTTATAGCGCATTTTTCCAAAGCGCGCTTTGATTTTGCCCCCCTTTCTGTCACCGAACTATTGCGGATTTATGCTAAAATGCTTCTCGAAAATTTCAACACAATATATGCATGAACGCAGCATCCGTTCGCAATCAGGACATTATGTTGATTTTCCCCCTATTTAAGCTTAAGCGGCTCTCACGATTTTTCGGGTTTTTTCACTAGTTTATAAAGCGCCTGGGGCAGGGCATTTGCAATGCCGCTGGCGCTTATGAAAATTCCGCCCTTTTTTGCGCTTTCCTCGCCAGCAAACCCGTTTAGGAAGGCTGCCATGCAAGCAGCCCCAAAAATAGTCCTTTGCGTTGCGCAAAAGGCGCACGCAGTGCCCGCAAGCACGTCGCCTTTGCCCCCATGCGTCATCCCTGGCACGCCTGAAAGGCCAATTCTTGCGGTTTTCCCATCTGATATTATGTCGCATTGAGGCGTCTTGCAAAGTATATTGCATCCGTGTTTTTTCGCGCATGCCTGCACGCTTGAAACTGTCGCAGGCACGCCAAAAACCCTCACGAATTCGCTGCTATGGGGCGTTATCAGGCAGTTTTTGTGCAGGTAAGGCACTATATATGGATAAAGCGCGCCTGCGTCCAGGACGCTTTTTGAGCCTTTCCTTAACACTGAAATGACAAGCTTTCTTGATTCCTGGGTGTTTTCCATGCCATTCCCAATAAGCGTGCAGTCTGCCCAGTCCAGGTGTTTTTCAAGCTCGTTTTCATGTATGCCTATGAACTCGAAAAGCCTCGGCTTCATCAAATTGGCGATTTTTTGATTTTCCTTGGCAGGCGAATAAAAGAAAATGAGGTCGCAGAACCTGCTTGCCGCAAGCATTGCGAGCATGGGCGCTCCGTGGTATTTGGCACTCCCGCCTATCACAAGGATTATGCCATTTTGGCCCTTGTGCGAGCTGGCTTTTGGAAGCACGAAGCCCCTGAATGCGTTTTTTGAGAGCACCTGACTTGCCTTGATTCCTGCGGGCTTTGGTCTCATAACTAGGCATTTGGATTAGCCTGAATTTAAACACGCCAGCTGGGACTTGGCAAAAGGGCAATATGCTATTTGCAGATGCAATGAGGAATTTAGGGTTATAACGAAACTGTTGCCGAACTGAAAATGCAAGAAGTAACTTAGAGGTTATAACGAACACATTGCTGCCTGTAAATGTAAGAAGATACTAACCTATAGGATGTGCCCTGTTTTATCTATATTCATGCACACCTTTTACTTCGGGCTAACCGCACTATCTTTATTGGTTCGGCCTAATGGCGCTTGTTTGCATGTTTTAAGCTTCTGCAACGAATCGTGTGAATCAGGAATTTTGAAGATTATGGGGAATTTTAGGGGTTATAACGAAAATGTGGCTGTATGTGTATTTAAGTAGAATACTAACCTATATGTTGCGCCCTGTTTCATCTATGTTAATGCACACAACTCCTCCGTGGAAACTTGCTGATTTGCACGGCGCATACTATGCGCCTGGGACTATAGCCTCAGCGCGGAATTGAGCTTTTTTATCTCTTCCAAGGCGCTCCCCACGTGGTCGGAAGAGCCATTTTTCAGGTATGCGTAGGTAATCCCGCTTGAGGAATTCACCCTATGGATGCCTGCGTCCTTGCCATACGCATTTTTCAGGGCTGCCATAACATCCGAAGCGCTTCCGCCCTGCGAGCCAACGCCTGGGATTAGAAGCGGCACCTGTTTGCCCGTTTTCTTGAAGTATTCAGCAACCATCTCAAGTTCTGCGATGTTTGTCGCGCCAACCACTGCGCAGACCCCATTTTCATGCCACGCGGCAAGCTTGGACGCGACTTCAAGGAAAAGCGGGTTGCCTTCCCCTGTTTTAAGCGACTGGAAATCCGCGCTTCCGGGGTTAGATGTCCTGACAAGCACGTAAATTCCCTTGCCGCGCTTTGCATATTCGAAGAACGGGTTCAGTGAGTCGTGCCCCATGTACGGCGCCACTGTCATTGCGTCAGCGCCCCAAAAGTCAAATGCCTCTTTCGCGTACGCTGTGCTTGTGGAGCCAATGTCCCCGCGCTTGACATCAAGTATGACATGCCAGTCCTGCTTTGCGTCGTCAATGACGCGCTTTAGCGCGCGCAGGCCCTCAAACCCGTATTGCGCGAAATACGCATAGTTCGGCTTGACAGCGGCAATGGCTGTCTTTTTGTCGCCTGATTCCCTTATGCCTGTGAATATGTCTGAGAAAAACCCGGCAATCCTGTCTTCAGTGCCCATTTCCGGATGCGGCAGCTTTTCCAGGACTGGGTCTGCGCCAAGGCAAACTATGCTGTTATTTTTTTGGGCAAAGCCGTGCAGGCTTGCCACGTAATCAGTGCCGGTGATTTTTTCATTTGCCATGAAAATCAACAATTCATCCAGTTTTCCAGGCTTGCCAATGATTCGAGCTCACTGTCTTGCCAATGGTTCGGACTCACTGCTTTTCCTTTATGCAGTATTTCTCCTTGTATTCAAGGTAATTCTTGTAATCCGCGCCGGAAACTGCAATCTTGCCGTCAATCCTTCTCTTGTGGAGGTGGTTGAATATGTCGTGCACATTCACAATCGAATAGACTGGGACTCCAAAAGCGGCTGTGAACTCCTTTATCGCGTCCTTGCCATCGGCATTGATTTCCGCCCTGTCAACAGCTATGAACACGCCTTTCACTTCCACCTTGGCTATTGTGCGCAACTGCGCAATTGCCTCCTCCTTTGTCCCGCCGGTCGTGAACACATCGTCCACAAGCACAATCCTAGAGCCGTCTTTTATCTGGCAGCCTACATAGGCTCCCTTGTCCCCGTGCTCCTTTGACTCCTTGCGGTTGAACACCCATCCCTTGGTGGCGCCGAACTCCTTGTACGTGGCAATGGAGGTAGAGACGGCAAGCGGGATTCCCTTGTATGCTGGCCCGAAAATCACGTCGTATTCTTCGCCAAGCGTGTTTTTGAGCAGATGGGCGAAGTATTTGCCCAGCTCGTAGGACGCCCTGCCGGTGTTGAATATCCCGGCATTGAAAAAGTATGGCGATTTCCTGCCAGACTTGAGGGTGAAATCCCCAATCTGGAGCGCGCCTTGCGAATATAGGAACTCTATGAAATCCTTTTTGTAGCTTTCCAAAAAGACACCTCTTGCGATTGCTAAGATTGTGCTTTTCAATATAAAAAGTATGGGGGGACCGAGATTTGGACTCGGATCGCCAGGTCCCAAACCTGGAAGCATACCAGATTAGCCCATCCCCCCATGAAAACAGCTATGCGGTTTGGGTGAGAGGATTGGGAATATCAGCTTTTTATAGATGCAGGAGGGGAATGCTGGGCGCTCCTTGCACTGCCTGTTTTTGCCAAGTCAAGGGAGCCCCACAATTTAAATTATTTTGTTGCGCGGCAATCAGCATGTCCCACGCGCATAGCAATTCAAACAGGGGTTTTCTCCCCCAACACCTTCTTGTCCATTATGCCCGTTCCATCAGCATAAAGGTGAAAAACGCCGAGAATAAGCCGGTCCAGAGTATATTCGAAAACAGGTTGCTTCTCCCAGCCCCTGTTGAAGAAAAGCAAGTGAAAACAAAGCGCAGCAAGTAATTATTGCCAGCGCTAGCCATTCCATGTTTTTGCCTGCGGTTTTTTTGCCCCTCCTCCAGCCACGAATTTCCGGCGTGAACAATATCTTTAAATACTCGGGGAATAAATCCACAAGGCGAGCAGACCAGCAACTCCAAAGCCAATGGCATCGGGTTAAGGAGTTTCAAAGGCAACACCAAGATGCCAGAAGTTTCAAAGGCAAGACCAGGGATGCGATAATGCGCTTTGGCAATCTGAACCTACGTCATGCGCCATCAGGCAGGAACTTCCTAGAAGACCCAACCGCCAGCAGGCTATTTTCCAATTCCTCCATAAGCCGGTTCGAAACATGTCACAAGACAAATCCAGAATTTTTCAGGTTCACATCAAGTCTCGCCGTCAATCATCAGGGCGGGCTCGTGACTATATTTTACGACAAGAAACTTGATTCCTTCCAAATACGCCGCCTGAACCCGCGGACAATCTCAAACGAGGACAAGCACGCGATAAAGAACGCCCTTCTCTATTCATATGGGAAGCATGTATGGATTGAAGGGCGCGGCTTCATGGAAAGGAAAGCTAGGCTCGACAGCGTGGTTTTCGATTATGAAAAAGCCCATCTCCTCCTGCTTTCAGGCGATTATGGCGGGGCTGAAAAATGGGACGCGATTGCCAAGCTTGACCAGGTGCAGTTCTGCTTTGGCGCGTGCGCCAAGGGGCTGGAAAGCATACTGGCGCGCATCGCGTCAGTAGGAAAGGGCAGGCTCCAATTCAAATTCCAAAACACCAACACATCGCTTTCCGTTGCTGCTCCTGGGTTTGATGCC
>JAKALW010000189.1 GCA_021823945.1 Microcaldota archaeon | reverse complement strand
GAAAGAAACTGGCGAGAGCTGCGTGTTTTGGGCGCCTTTGTTGCCGTAAAACTGCGCGCTGCCAATCCTGTTCCCCGCCATGCTAGCCAAGGGACGCATATTTGGCGCACTAACGCCAGGAATTTTCTTGCTTACCATGATAGGCGCATTGCCTTTTTCCGCAATTGCCAGGGAAGGCATGAACATGCCAGAGAGCGGAAGCACTGTGCCATCAGGCAGTATTTCCTGGACGAAAAACGTCTCGGCGGAATCGCCGTATGACCCGCCAAGGCCCGGAGTTTTTGATAGGAACCTCATGGAGAACACATCATTGAACATGGAAATGACAAATGCAAAACCTTTGCATAGCCGCGCTTGTTGCCATAACAGACCTGAATGGAATTTTGCAAAAGCGCCACAATGCGGTCGCGGGCAGCAATTTTATGCTATAAATCAAAGCATGGTTGCCAGCAGTAAAGTGTTATGCAAACCCAGAAAATATAACCATATCAGCAAAGATTCAGGCGGTTTGGGCATTATACGCGTTCATTGGAAAACCCGCCCCCCAATTATTTAAACCTTGAATAGGATAAGGTGAGATTGCACTGCGCCTAGATTTATGCCTAAGTTAAGGCGTTTTGCTTTACAAACCTGATGATTTGCATGCAACTGATAATCTGCGAAAAGCCCAAGGTGGCGGAGAAAATAGCGTTCGCACTTGCCGACGGACAGGTGAAGCGCGAGTCCAGCCACGGCATTTCATATTACCTTATTACAAGGAAAGGCGTTGAGATTTCAATTGCCTCGGCAGTCGGGCACGTGTATTCCCTTGACGAGGAGAAAAAAACCACCGGGTTCCCGGTATTCGACATCAAGTGGAAGCCGGCATACGAGGTCGACAAGGACAGCGGCTACACGCGCGCTTACGTCAAGGTCATCGAGGACCTGGCAAAAGGAGCCGACGAGGTCATCGCGGCATGCGACTACGACATAGAGGGCAGCCTGATAGGCTACAATGCCATCAGGTTCGCGGCCAGGAAAAAGGACGGCAAGAGGATGAAGTTCTCAGCCCTGACAAAGGAAGACCTTGTGGACGCATACGAGGGGCGCGGGAAACTCGACGTGGAGAACGCGCAGGCAGGCGAGGCGCGCCACATGCTAGACTGGTATTACGGCATAAACCTCTCCCGCGCGCTCATGTCCGCAATCAGGAAAAAGGGCATTTACAAAGTCATGTCAATCGGCAGGGTGCAGGGGCCCGCATTGTCAATACTTGTGAAAAAGGAAAACCAGATTGCGGCTTTCAAGTCCGAGCCGTACTGGGAAATCCACGGAAAGTGCAAGGCTGTAGAGTTCTCCCACGAGAAGGACAGGTTCACAAAGGAGGATGACGCGAAAAAAGCCCTTTCAGAGTCAAAGGAGGACTCCAAAGTCGCGTCTGTCGAGAAAAAGGATTTCTGGCAGGAGCCAAACCCGCCATTTGACCTGACAAGCCTGCAAGTCGAGGCATACAGGCAGTTCCATTTCGACCCGAGCGCGACTTTGGCGCTCGCCCAGACTCTCTACGAGGGCTCGCTCATTTCATACCCGAGGACAAGCTCGCAAAAATTGCCATTGAAACTGAACCATGGCAAAATACTCCAGTCGCTTTCGAAAATTCCCGATTACGAGAAACTCGCCAAAAAGCTCATTGACGCAAAACTCGACAAGCCGCACGAGGGCAAGAAGGAAGACCCCGCGCACCCGGCAATCCACCCAACAGGCCAGGCTGGCGGCATGGGCGAGCGGGAAAAGAAATTGTACGACCTCATAGTGAAAAGATACCTGTCCTGCTTTGCCCCGCACGCGAAGCGCGAGAGCCAGAAAGTGGTCCTCGAGTCCGGCACGCAGAAATACCAGACATCCGGCAACAGGACTACAATACCCGGCTGGTTCGAGTTCTACGCCCCATACCTGAAACTGGACGAGGTCACGCTCCCGACATTTGAGAAGGGCGAGAATGTCAAGCTTCTCGAGCTGAAGATGGAGAAGAAGATGACAAAGCCGCCAAAACGGTATACTCCCGCTTCAATCATATCAGACCTTGAAAAGCTCAACCTGGGCACCAAGGCAACGCGCTCCGTTGTGGTGGACACTCTCTTCAAGCGCGGTTATCTCGAGGGCAAAGGCTCGATAACCGCGACGCCGTTTGGCATCTCGGTCTACAATGCCCTGCACAAGAATGTCCCTGAAATCCTCGACGAGGACTTGACAAGGAGTATTGAGGAGGACATTGAGAAAATCCAGACTGGCGCTGTCGCGCCCGAGAAAGTCGTGAAGCAAGGGAAGGACGTGCTCCTGAAAATCATCGACGAGTTCAAGCAGAACGAGGCCGAAGTCTCGATGGAGCTTGCCGCCGGATTTAGGACAAAGGAGCACACGGAGAGCATCATAGGCGCGTGCAACAAGTGCGAAGGCGGGATGCTCCGCGTAATCCAGTCCCAGTTCGGCAAGCAGTTCGCAGGATGCACCAATTACCCCAACTGCAAAAACATATTCCCGCTCCCGGCAAACGCGAAAATAGAGCCGCTCAATGAGAAATGCTCTGTGTGCGGCACGCCGCGCGTGAAAGTCATCAGGTCTGGGAAAAAGCCATTCGATATGTGCCTCGACTTCAATTGCGAGACGAAAAAGGGCTGGGGAAGGAACACGAAATCCACTGCGAGCGCAGGAGCACAAGCTGCGGCAAAGCCCGCAGTTGCAGGCGATGAAAAAACCGCGCCTTCCATGAAAACAACGGCTCCTGCCAGGCCGATAACAGCGCCC
>JAKALW010000188.1 GCA_021823945.1 Microcaldota archaeon | reverse complement strand
GCGGTATTTGAAGCAAACTTCAAAATTATCGCAGCGGTAAAGGCTGAACTCGCATCAAAAGGGATTCATTATCAGATGGAGTCCGGCCCACGCATTGCATCACTCACGTTGAAAGACGAGGCGGCAAAGTTGGGGCTGGACGACAATTGTCGCGCGCTGTTAGTTGAAATCAAGCGGCTTTCGATGGTGCTGATTCCGACCGATTTGGGCTGGTCTATGCTACCGGTTGATTCCGCCATCAAGTCAGGCAAGATTGATGACGAGGACTGGCAGGAGGTGGAATCCGCCCTTGTTTTTTTTACGGCTCACTTGTCGATGGCGAATCGCAAAGAGAAGGCGAAAGTGGCGAAAGCCGCATCATCTCTCTTGATGGGATACGTCACGTCATTGGACTGTTCGGGGCTGGCCGATTCCTTGCTGAAATCGACTCAGGAAGATGCTACCGTGGCGCAGGTGGCATCGTCGGTTCCTGTCTGAACTTTGCATCAAACGAAGGTTTTGCAGATATTTTTGACGATATTCGCTGGAAAAGTGTGCGAGATTTCCGCGAGCGTAACATATTGGCGATGATTGGGGCTTTGCGATGACTGTAAAATCAATTGTCGATATTGACGTAAACAGCGAACAATTCAAAGATTTTTACAAGCTATTCGAGGAATTTCACGCCAAGGTTGGGGAAATCCCGGCAGGTTTTGGCAAGATTGGGGCTGAGGCGCACGAAAACGCAGCCGACTTCGCGCTACTATCCGCCCAAGCTCACAAGATTTCTGTCGAAACCGGCAAGATTGCCATTGAATTGCAAAAAGCAGGCATCGCTCAGGATTCGTTCAATCGCAAGTCGGAAAAGTCTGCCAAGACCATCAAAAGCATGGCGAAAGAGTCAGGTTCGCTGGCTTCTATGCTTGGCAGCGTAGCATCCAAGGCAGGTATTGTAGTTGCTGGCATCGGTATGGTATTGAGTGCCGCCGACAAGCTAGCCGATTATGCCGTAAGTGGCCAGCGTAAGGCGCGGGGAGTTGGGCTGAACCAAGGGCAGCAACGGGCTTTTGACATTAACTTCAATCGCTTTGTTGACCCGTCAATCCTTGGCAATATCTCCGAATCGCAAAGTGATTTAACAGGGCGCATGTGGCTCTCAAAGGCCGCTGGCGTATCGTATAACCAGGCGGCAAGCATGGGTGTTGATGAACTCGCCATGCGTGAAATAAAGAACGCGCATGACTGGTGGAATCGCACGCCTGCATCAATGCGAGTGCAGAACTCTCCACAAGCACAGTTTTTCCTGAAATCCGGCATGTCGTGGGAAGATATTAGACGCGCTGGCAACTCTACGGACGAGGAAATATCGCAAGCGCAGCGCGATTACGCGAAAGATAAGAATACGCTTGCTATTTCTGACAAGAATGTCACGCCTCTGTATCGTGGATTGCGGTATGAAAAACTGAAAATGAATGAGGCCGCCAGTTTGGCAGCTTCGGGCTTGGGCGCAAGCGGTAATTATTTGGCCCAACTGATGCCTAGATTGAATCAGTATTTGGCGCATTTCGGCAACTCAATTGAAAATCTGGCGAGGAAGATTGACAAGATAACTGGCGGAAGTGTAGTTATTCCCGGAAGTTTCGAGAAATTGACCCCGGCGGAAAAGTCGCAATATCTTGATGCCAGAAAACATGAGTTTGTGAATGGCACATACAATACATCAGGATTTTCCACTCTTGAATCAAAGTTTGGACTTCCCAAGGGATTGTTAAGCGGCATTTATCAGACCGAATCTGGCGGCGGAAGGGAGTTAAAATCTTCTGCTGGCGCATTGGGGCCATTCCAGCTAATGCCGCAAACTGCCAAGCATTACGGGCTGGACAATCCATTTAGTATCTATGGTTCATCGCTCGCAGCATCTGAGTATGAGCAAGCCGAACTGACAAAGTATCATGGCGATATGCGCAAAGCCATTGCAGCGTATAATCTAGGAGATGCGAAACTTGATGCCGATATTGCCAAGAATGGCAAGGATTGGGAAAAGCATCTGCCGAAAGAAACGCGGGATTATATCGGTCGCGTTATTCAAAACATGGCGCAAGCAAAGACAAGCGTGGTAATTATGAACAAGACGGGCGCGGATATGTACACCACCACCAACGCAATGGCGCATTAAAATGAGTATAAACTCGGCAATGCGCTCGGCGTATGACTTGGCATATCAGGTCAGCCCGATTATTCTGACTGGCGGTAACTTTGGCTCTGGAATGCCCGTTATCGGACTGATAGGGCAGCTTGCATCGCTTGCGCAGGGGGTATTGACCAACGGGGCATTATCCCTTGACGATTTTTATGCGCGTTATCTGATTTTGCCGGGTAACACGGCAATCAGTAATTCTGTCGGTACATATCCATTTGCTAACCGGCAAGTGGCAGGCAATGCGATTATCGAGCAGCCGCGCAACCTGTCATTGCTCATGATTGCGCCGGTTCGGGATGCAGGCGGGTATCTGACCAAGATGGCGCTATTCACGGCGTTACAAACATCATTCGTCAATCACAACCGCGCTGGCGGGACATACACCATCATGACGCCAGCACTGATATATCAAGATTGCGTCATGACCGCCATGACGGACGTTACAACGTCAGATACGCGTCAGCAACAGGTTCAGTGGCAGATTGATTTTTATAAGCCGCTTATATCATCTATTGATGCGAACGCAGCATTCAATAATCAGCTATCGGCAATATCAGGCGGCCAGGTTCTTACCCAATCATCCACAACCGGCATTGGCGCGGTTAACAGCTTCTTGTCGGGCGCGATATGACGAC
>JAKALW010000187.1 GCA_021823945.1 Microcaldota archaeon | reverse complement strand
GCGCGCCGCAAGGCTGCGCATCTCGTTTGCCGCAGCGCGAAAAGACGCGGACATTGAGCGCATGACCTTGTCAGACACGCCCTTGCCCGGGCTCTCCAGAGCCGCTGCTAGGCGCAGTTGATTTGCAGATTTAAAATCCATCTGAATTAGTCCCCTAATGCTTGATTTGGATGCGAAGGTCAGATTTTTAAAAGTAGGGCATGTAAATATGAGAGCACAGGTTCTAGTTGAATCTTCTCAATTCCCTGTCAAATATTTCAAAAGGTGAATATAATGGAAGGAGTAATAGTCAATTACCGCAGGTCACTGCACAACGCAAGGACAAACCAGTACATAATCGAAGTCAAAGGCGTCGAGACAAAGGAGAAGGCAGAGACCCTCGCGGGCAAGAAAGTCGTCTACACGTGCCAGAACAAGTCCAAAAAAATCGGGAAAGTGACGCACGCGCACGGCAACAAGGGCAAGGTCCTTGCAAGGTTCGAGTCCGGACTGCCCGGAAGCGCGGTAGGCACGAAAGTGTCCCTCGCCTGAATTTTTTTCTTTCAATCCGTCATTTTTTTACGGCTACTTCTTTTCCCAAGGTTTTCTTTTCTTGATAGATAATCGCCCCGGCCGCACAACCCCGCAATTTTGGGCGCGATGGATTGCGGCCGAACCAACCCGGAAGATTTATATCCGGCCCCGCCATTTAACATAGCAGGTGGTCCCATGAATAAAACAACTGCGTTTTTCACTATTGTTTCAATGATGATGCTATTTTCAGGATTCCTGTTCGCGGACGCGGGAGGCAGCGACAACGCAAAAGCAACAGGCGCGGCATATCTCTGGCTTGACGGGACGCAGGCGCCAAGCGCGTGCGTGGCAAAATGCACGAACTTTGGAATCAACGTGGTTGAAAAGGAAAACGGGGACGTGAAATACCTAAGCGACGCGTGCAAGTCAGTATGCGCAGACACTAACGCAAGCGGACAGGCGGACATTTCCACAAGCGGACAGGGGGGCACAGAAGACAATTCCACAACAAACGGCACTATTGTTGGCGGCGACAGGGACATACATGGCTGCATAGGCTCGGCAGGCTATACCTGGTGCGACGCGAAAAACAAGTGCATAAGGAGTTGGGAAGAGGCATGTTCCTCTGAAAACGCATGCCCGCAACTGATGCCGCCATCCCAGCAGTTGCAGGACAATTGCACTGCGCAAGGAAAGGCGCTTGGAAAGGTCGCAAAGGACGGCTGCGTTGTTGGATATGAATGCACTGATATCGAAAACGAGACGGATTCCGGCGAGCATGCGAATGTCAGGGCGCAAAACGCGTGCGCTGCCCCCGAAGGCCTGTACAGGAACATGCTGGAATACACGAACATGCTAAGCAACGCGGAAAAAGCCAATGACAGCGCCGCATACGCCCGGATAAGTGAAAAGATTGCAAATACGCAGGAGGCAATGGCAGAGGCTATGAAACAATGCGGCAACGGCACCTCGGCAAATGACTCTTCAGGCATGATGCAGCAGACAGCCCATTCAACAGCCAACCGGAGCGACATATACGCGTATTACATGGGAAAAGTCGACAATGTGACCGCGAGCAGTTCAGACGCTGAAACCAAGGTCAAAGAACTGATAGCGATAAAAAGCGACATAGAGGCCCGCATAGCGCAAATAATCAATGACAACCAGAAATTCGACAGCGCTGAAATTTCGCAAGTGGTGGATGAAATCAATGTGACCCCGACGGCTATTGCCGCGGGCAGCGTCAATGTCGAGGCGACCGGAAAGTCGATTGCGCTGGACGCGAGCTCTGGCAGGCTCGACATAAGCCAGGGCAATGGATTCGTGAGCTTGAGGCAGGGCGACACCGAAGCTACAGCGGGCAGCATAACCATAAGCAACAATACGATAACAATCGGGAACGGCCAGGTCAGGGTGCTTCCAGTCCAGGCGAGGGCGATAATGGGCGGCACGATGCGCTCATTGCAGCTCAAGGACGATTCAGGAATGCCCGTGTATGTGGCGAATGTCAGCACCAACGCGAGGATTTTTGGCTTTATCCCGGCGACATACGACAAGACAAAAGTCATTAGCGCTGAGACAGGCGTTACGATAAGTGAGGACAAGCCGTGGTGGAGCGTGCTGGCAATAGACCAGCCAGCGCAAAATTCCACTTGATTGCTCTTTTTTATTTCTTTTTTTTGTTTCGTGGCGCGCGCCGCGCAAGCCCGTCGTCTATGGCGACAGAGCCGTCAGCGCCAATGCGAACCAATCCCTTTGAGAACCAGTCAATCACCGCAGGATAGGCAATGTGCTCGTACCAGAGTATCTCGTCAGCGGCTTCCTTGCCGCTTTTGCACATGCTGATGTCGATTGGCTTCTGGTATATGATTGCGCCGCCGTCAAGGGACGCGTCCACGAAATGTATTGTCAGGCCGGAGATTTTCTCGCCCGCCTTGAAAGCGTCCTCCTGCGCGTGGCCGCCCTTGTACTTTGGCAATAGCGACGGATGGATATTGATTATCCTGTTTTTGAATTTTGAAAGGAGCGCGGGACTCTTGATTATGCGCATGTACCCGGCAAGCGCCACCAGATCGCACCCGTACTTCTCAAGAGTTTCAAGTATGGCATTGTCGTGAGCTAGCCTGTCGGGGTAATCCGAAACAGGGAGAATTACGACTGGTATCGCGTGTTCCTTTGCGATTTGGATTGCGGGCGCTTCCGGGTTGTCGGTTATCAGGCACGCGAATTCCACTCCCTCAAGCAGGTCGCCCGACATCTTGGCCTCTATCATTGCCTTGAAGTTCGAGCCCCTGCCCGACGCCAGAACCGCGACTTTG
>JAKALW010000186.1 GCA_021823945.1 Microcaldota archaeon | reverse complement strand
ACCAAGTGCGTCTCGAAATGCTCGAGCAATGGCCAACAGAACTGCCTTGATTCCGCAAATGCGCTTTGCACTGGCACAATCTATTATTCGACATCCAGCGCAAGGTGCGTAGCCAAGTGCGGCTCTTGGGGCACAAGCTGCATGTGCGACGGCTACACAATGTGCGCCTCCAACACGCATTGCTGGGTAGGCATGCACCAGTGCTATTCTGAGTGCCCGCAGGGCAAGATAAATTCCCTGTGCTACTGCTCAAACCCCAACAACCTGTACAACCCGAACTCGAACCCGACATACTATTGCTGCTCAGGGCAGTTCAAGACCAGCGCATGCGCGCCTTCAAGCGTGCTTGGCCCGTGCTCGTATTCGTCCGACTGCCAGAGCGGCTTGATTTGCTCGGGAGGCAAATGCTGCGTAGCAAGCGGCGGCACTGTCACGAGCGTGAGCTATTGCTGCTCAGGCTCAGGGACACTGCAGTATTCCACGTTCAAATGCCGCTAAGGAAGCCCGCGACCGCCCAACCCCCCGCCGTGAAGTGTGGCATATATGTCCGTTTGTTTCGTCAATCGCCAATCTGATATTCTTATAAGCAAACAGGGAGATAACCAAAACAATTCATTCAATTTGCATTATTAGAGGTGTATTTTTCATGGCAAAGATAGTATTCAAATCCCAGAATATGGAAGTCGACGTTCCCACCGGCTCAAGCGTGGCCGAAGTGTGCGACTCCAAGAACGTCCCCTTCCCGTTCTCGTGCAGGTCCGGCGTGTGCACCACGTGCCTGTGCAACGTACTCGAGGGCGCGGAATTCCTCAATGAGAAAGGCGACAACGAGAAGATGACTCTTGAAGGCGCGGGCGCAAAGGACAACCAGAGGCTTGGCTGCCAGCTTAAAATCGAGAAGGAAGGCAAAGTCGTCCTTGAAAGCGTTGAGTACTGATTTTTTCTTTTTTCATCTTTTTTTGTTCAATGGCGTGCTTGGGCAAACCCAGCACTGCAGCTTCCTTATCTTCAAGCAATTTCCGGCATCAAAGTGAATCAACATGGATTTCCTAAGCATTGCATATCTTCTTGGCCTGGGCGCGGTTTCCGTCCTGTTGGGCAAGATATTGGGTCCGGCATTCCTTTCCCTAATTGGGCATTTCACTACAAAGACGAAGACCACGCTTGACGACAGGATATTCAGGGAGATTTCAAGCCCAATCCAGTCGTTTTTCTTCCTTTTCATCCTGCTTTTGGGCACGCATTACATGCGCGAGTTCAGCGGCTCCGTCCAAATCGTGGACGCCTACACGACATCCGCGTTCGTAGTGCTTGTCACGTACCTGCTTGTGAACGCCACTAAGGCAATTTTCGAATGGTACGAGGAGGAGGGCGCGCAGGAAAGCAGGATAAAACTCGACTTGTCATTTCTCCCGCTTATCAGGAAAATAGCCCAGATGTTCATCGCGATAATCGGCGTCTCCATAGCCCTCTCGCAAATAGGCTATGATGTGACGGGCGTGCTTGCAGTGACAAGCATCGTCGGCGTCATAGCCGGCTTGGCCGCCCAGGAAACTCTGGGCAACATATTCGCGGGCATTGCATTGCAGCTTGACCGCCCGTATTACTACGGGGACTACATCCGGCTATCTTCCGGCGAGATTGTACGGCTGAAAAAAATAGGCATCCGCACGGCGCGGTTCACGGACATGTTCGGCAACACTGCGCTTTTGACGAATTCCGAGATTTCAAGGCAGAGGGTTACGAGGCTGACAAAGGGCTCCAAAATCGCGTCCCTTGCAATATCCTTCGAGGCGCCCTGCAAAATTTCCCCCAGGTTACTGGAGGAGGAGCTAAGGTCGAAAATTCACGTCGGCGATTTCGGCATTGACGCGATCGACTCAATCAAGATACTGATTGTGCGCATACGCGCGCCCGGCTGGTACGAGGCCACCTTGTCTGTCCACACAAAGGAGCCTGAAAAGCTCAGCTATTTCGCGGATTATGCAAATGCCCTCATACTTGGAAAGATACTCGCGCTTGAAAAGAGCGTTTCCGAGGAGTTCCAGCTTCCAGGCGGCCTTTCCGGCGCCGCAAAGGGCGCGAAGGCGCGGGCGGCGAAAAGGCGCAAAAAGGGCGGCTAAAGAAAGGCGGCCGGTTTCATGCCGACAGATTCCCGCGCGGGGGGGGGGGCGGGACGTTCAAATCCTAACCCATCTTAACCTTCTTATGGATTTTCGCGGGCTTCAAGTCCGAATCTTCCTGCCTGGAGGACGTGTACGGAGTGATGGCGTAGTCGTACGGTTTTTTCCTCTGGAAGTAGATTATCTTCATTGTCATGGGGCTGCTCTCGTTCTTATCCGCCTTGTCTTTGCCCTGCCTCTTTTTAGCATATATTATTTTTTTGATTTCCATGGCCCCGCCTTCCTATGACTTTTCTATGAGTCGGATGCATTATTTTCCTAATGATAGCTTTTAAAGTCCGAGGTCAAATAGTCTAAGTTCTGTGAAACAAACCCGGTGTAATTATGAGCGTTTCAATTGATTTTTCGCATGCGTGCATGCCAAACGAAAAGATGGAAAACGGTGTTTCGCGGCTCAAAGAGAGGCATGGCGAACTCAAGTCTGCCATGTCCGGCATGCCGGCGATGCAAGGAGACCTTTTCGCAGCCCTTCCCCGTGCGTTCGAGTTCTCGGACACGGCCCTGGCATTCGCGTCGCGCCACCAGGACAAGGACGTCATAGTAGTTGTGGGGATTGGCGGCTCCAATCTTGGCGCAAAGGCCATCATACGCTCGCTCACTGGGAAATATGGCACTCTGACATCCAACAAGCTCGTGCTTTTTGCGGAAAG
>JAKALW010000185.1 GCA_021823945.1 Microcaldota archaeon | reverse complement strand
GGCGCCTGCCCTCCTGAATTGAAAAGCTCCCCGCCGGGGGCAATCATCTTCACTGCAAAGTCGTAATTCGCGCCGCCCTGGAGCAGACCGAGTGTTGCGCGGTTTTTCTCATAATCCAAAGAAATTGAATTGAAAAAGGCTTCTGTCTTGTTTGCGCTGAACCTGCCCTCAAACTGCCCTGAAGGCGAACATGCATTGGCTGCGCTTGCTGCCGCCAGAGCGGACGCCTGGGACAGGCCCAGGGAGCCCGCGCTTGCAGCCTGTGAGACGGCGTATGACTGGCCAGCAGCCATGAAAAGCGCGAGGGCTATTGAGAAAAGCGCCGCCGCGATTGCGAAGTCCGCAGAGAAAATCTGCCCTTTGGCGCGGGCAGTTGCAAGATGCCCATTGGAATAGGCAGGCCCAAACGGCCGTTTGCAACTGGCATGGGCGCTGATGCGGGCTTTAGGTTTAGCCATAAGCCATCACCTCAAGCCTGCCTGGCGAATCGGAAACCAATGCCTGCCTGCCCGGCTTTATAGTGCCATTCTCCCAGCCGGAAACAAGCATGAGATTCCCTGTCCCAATCACACAGCTAGACTCCTCGTCATTGCCTGAAAAGTCAATCCTTGCCTGCCTAATCGTATAATTGGCGCCAGAGGGAAAACCGCTGAAAATGACAAACTCGCCTGGGTTTTGGATTGCCTGTCGGGCATTGGCGCAAAAAGACGAGGCTGAAACTCCAAGAGCGCCTGACGCCGCGCTTTCCTGCGCAGCTGTGCGGCTGGAAATGAGCGCGCTTGAAACAACCAGGAAAAAAAGCGCTGCAATGGCGACCATGGCCATGAATTCCGCGCTTATCTGCCCCTTCAGGTGGATTTGCAGGGACATAAGGCTACTCACCCTCGGAGACCAAAACTGCGCCGTCCCTGGACTCGAAAACAAGCCTGTGCGTGCCTGATGAAGTGCTAATAGAGCCGGAAACAGGGGCCTGGGACTTGTAGTCTATGTCCACATACCTGCCGCTCCCTTCGTCAAGCCTGATATTTACAATTCCCGACCTGAAAGTGATTGACTCTATGCCGTCTGGGAAATCGGCTGAAAAAGAATAACGCGTGCCGGTAGCGCCCGCCCATGCAAAATCAGCGCCCATTGCAATTGATTTTGCCACGCTCTCTGCGGATTTCTGGCGCCATTGGTATTCGAGGCTGGAGTATGCGCCATAGCCCCACGTGGCTGAAGCCAACACTAGCCCCATGCCGACTGCGATTATTGCGAGAAGCTCGATTGAACTTTGCCCTTTGCGGTTTGCCATCATGCTATTCCTCGCGATCATTGCCGCGCGCACGCGCGCGATTTTCAGAATCCCGCGTCACCGAACACGGTCTGGTTCGGGTACGCGATGAGGCCCGTGGATGTGATTTTCATTGGCGCCATTTTCTTAGAGTGCTCAAGCCCGCGCATCTTGACAACCTCGATTGCGAACTCGCGCACGTCCTTTTTCCTAATTGAGTGGACAACTATGAAGCCGTCGGCCAGGTATTCCAGGCCAAAGCGCGACCTCACGTCGCCTGACGCGGTCTGGCGCGCCTCGGACGTGAGAAGCGTGGTGCAGCCCCACCTTTTCAGAAGCGACATTGTTTTCAGGAAAGCCTCCCTGCGCTTGTACTCGCTTTCGGAGAGGAGCACCAGGCTCGTGACCGAATCTATTACTATCCTCTTGATTTTGTTCTCCTCGATTATGTCTGCAATCACTGAGCCGCTGTTGATGAACTTGTCGACTTCTGTCGGGGGGTATTCAAGGAACTTGAGCTTGCCGGACTTCTCGACTTCCGCCAGGTCGAACCCGAACTTCTTCATGTGGGCATAGACTTTGTCCTTCTGCTCCTCGAAAGTTATGTAAAGCCCGTTCTCGCCGAACTTGGTTATGCCGTTGTAGATATACTGCATGGCAAGGGTGGACTTGCCCGAGCCCGCGCCCGCGGCCACTATGACAGTGCTTCCCTGCTCTATGCCGCCGCCGCACATCTGGTCAAGCCCGGCTATCCCAGTCTGGATGAGTTTTTGGTTTTCAGGCACGCAAATCAACTCCTAATCTAAGCCAATATTTTTGAAACGCTTTCAGCTGCCTTGCTAATCACAATGAGCTGGCTTCCAAGCCCGCTTTTGGAGTCCACTACGCACGCGAGCACTGCCTCCTTGCCCGCGCCAAGGCAGACAATTGTCCCTGCCTCGCACTCGCAAATGACCTGCTCGAACTCGCCGCGCAGCATCTCTTTCGAGCACATCTCGGACGTATTGGCAAGCGCGGCGCCGGAAAGCGCCACCTGCCTCAGGTCAAGTGCCGGCGAGATGTTGGACTCTATCAGGGCGCCGTCGCGCCTGATTATTGCCACGCCCTTTATCGAGTCGTGGAGCATCAGGTCCTTGATTGCGGACTTCAGTTGCGGCCTGACAGGGTCGTCTATTAGCCCGAGCGGAGTCGTGTTTTCCATGTTATCAATAGCCGTGTTTTCCAATTGGTTTGCAGGACTGTCAGTTTATCTCAAGCCCGTTGGAGCCCACCTTCACCGGCAGGCCCTTTTGCACATTCGACGCCTGGAAGTAAAGCTTGGCCTTGCCGTCCTCGCGCCTGATTTCCATGACCTCGTCCATGAGGTGCCTCAGGGTGCTGATTGTCTTTTCATCGTGCATCTCTGATTCCAGGAGGTAAAGCACAGTGGTGCCCTGGGACTTGAGCCGCGCGCCAGTAATCTGCACGAACTTGAAGACCACTTCGGGCGGATTGTACAGAAGGATGGTAGAGAGCGAGTGGAAAACAGCGCGTTTCTTCGCAGTTTCCGGAGCCTCCGTGATGACAGTGTTGAT
>JAKALW010000184.1 GCA_021823945.1 Microcaldota archaeon | reverse complement strand
CTCCTATGTGATATCTTCCTTCAGGAACTTTTTTATTTCCGGCACCAGCCCATCTCCTATGTCTATCTTTGACACAAAGCCCGTGCCCGGGTATTTGACCCCTATCTCCCTGCCAATCTCTTCGGGAAGCCCGACCGCGCTTACGACGATAACCTTGGTCTTTATGCCCTTTTTCTTCATCGCGTCGAGGAACTGCCTGCCGGTCATCTTCGGCATCATGATGTCAAGGAGTATCAGGTCAAAGTCCTTTGCCGCCTCAAGCCCCTTTTTCGGGTCAAGGAATACGGCAACTTTGTGCCCGTGCGCCTCAATCAGCATCCTCATTGTGTCCGCCACGTCCTTCTCGTCCTCTACAACCATTATTTTGCCCATAGTCATTGCCTCCTTGGCAGGGTTATTGTGAATGTCGTGCCTTTGCCCTTCTTTGTCTCCACGGTTATTTTTCCCTTATGCTTCATGATTATCTCGTTTGACGTCACAAGCCCTATGCCCGTCCCGGGAGTGGCCTTGTCCGCCCTGAAGAACCTGACAAAAAGGGAGCCTTTCTCCTCCTTCGTCATGCCCTTTCCCGTGTCTGAAACCTCTATGGCCACATTGTCCTTGTCCTTCCAGGCTTTAATGCTTACTTTTCCCCTGTCTGTGAACTTTATCGCGTTTGAAACCAGGTTCTTTATCGCAAGCCCTATCAAAAGCTGGTCTCCTTCAAGCTCTATGCCGTCGCATTTTGCCGTGAAGCCCAGGTTTTTTTTCTGTGCAAGCGGGCCGTGCTCCTCAACTATGTCCCTTATGACCGCGTCAAGGCTGAAAGATTGCTTCTTGAAGTCCCCGGTGGTTATCCTGCTCGCATTGAGTATCTGGTTTATGGACTCGCCAAGGCGGGCGGAGTTCCTGTCCAGCATCTGGAGTATCTCGCCCTGTTTGCCCGGGTAATTCGCGATTTCCGGCATTTTGAGCAGCTCGATGTTGCCCATGATTACGCTAAGCGGCGTTTTCAGCTCGTGGCTCACGTCCCTTATCACGTTGTCCTTGGCCCGTGCAAGCTCCTCCACTTTCTCCTTTTCCTCCTGGAGCTGCCATGTCCTTTCCTCTACCTCGCGCTTGAGCCTGTTGTTGAAACTGGTCAAAAACTCCTCAAGCTCCTTGCGCTCGCTGATGTCAATTGACGCGCCAGCAAAGCCTATGTGCCTGCCTTTGGCGCCGAAAATCGGCTTTATGTAAGTCTCATACCATCTAGGTTTTTTGCCTGCCTTTATGGATTCCTCGAATTTCACACCTTTCCTTTCCGCGAGCGCCTGCCCGAGTTTTTGCTTGCGCAGCATGGCGATTTCACGCGGCCAGACGTCCCTGTCTGTCTTGCCAATTATCTGCTCCTCGCGCTTCCCGCTGGCTTTCATGAACTGCCTGTTGACAGCTACGTATCTCTCGTCCGGGTTTTTGAGCCAGGCCGGGTGCTGCAGGTTGTTGAGTATCGCCTCCTGCTCTATCTGTTTGGACGTTATCCTGCCCTGTATTTCCCTCATCTTTTCCTCGGCATTCTTGCGGCCGCTTATGTCCTCTATGTTCGTTGTGAAATAGGAAGGCTTTCCCGCCTCGTCCCTGACAAGCGCGGCAGTAAGCCTCACCCAGATGCGCGAACCGTCCTTGCGGATGTAGTGCTTCTCGCGCGTGTAGCCTTTGATTTTTCCGGATATCAGGTCTTTGATGGCCCTTATGTCCTGCCCCTTTTCCTCCTTGGGCGTCAGGGCCTGGAATGAGAGCCTCAGCAAATCTTTTCTTGAGTAGCCCAGCATGTCGCACAGCTTCTGGTTCACCCTGAGCCATCTGCCGTCAAGCCCAACGTGGGCGGCGCCTATGGCGCCCTGCTCGAAGGCGCTGCGGAACCTCGCCTCGCTTGCTGCCATGGCGGCTTCGGCGCGCTTGCGCTCGGTTATGTCATGGAAATACCACACCCTGCCCAGGTATTTGCCGCCCGCGTCCCTCAATGGCGAGGAGTAACGCTCGAAAGCCCTTCCGTCCTTGAAATTCACCTCGTCGCTGCTCCTCTCCTTCGGGTGGCGGTAAAGGTATTTGACCTTGTCAAGGAATTTCTTCGGGTCAACGGTTTGCGCCATGCCGAGCCTTATGGTCTCGTTGTCGTCGCGCGTGCCCCATCTGGGCTTGGGGATGTGCCACATTTCCATGAAGCTTTTATTTGACATCAATATGTTCCCGTTGTTGTCCGCCACCAGTATGCCGTCCGGAGTGGTGTCGTTCTCCGCCTCCAAAAGCGCTGTCTTGAGCAGGAGTTCCTTTTCAGCCTTCTTGCGCCCGGTAATGTCGCGCTGGATGGCGAGGAACCCGCTAATCGCGCCTTTCTGGTCGAGCACCGGGTTGACTGTTGCCGCGATTGTGAGGAGCCGCCCGTCCTTTGTCCTGTCAATTATCTCCCACTCGGCAGTTTTCTTGCCAAGCAGGGTTTTCCAGAAACTGGCATACTCCTGGCGCGAGCGCATGCCCGACTTGAGTATGCGAGGCGTTGCCTTCCCGACCACCTCTGCCGTTGAATAGCCGTATGTCTTTTCGAAGGCCGGGTTGACGTACGTGAATATGCCCTGCTTGTCGGTCATGAAAAGTATCTGGTCTGAGCGCTCGAACCCGAGCCTAAGGTTGACAAGCTCATTCTCGGCGCTCTTGCGCGCGGTTATATCCTGGAACGTCGCGGCGACATATCCTTTTTTCGGCGAGAACGCAGAAACCTCGAACCATTTTTTCAAAGGTGTCGCGTAGCTTATGAATCGTGCGCTTTTCCCTGACAGCGCCACCTTGCCGTATCTTTCTATCCACTCTTTTTCCAGGCCGGGCAGGATCTTCC
>JAKALW010000183.1 GCA_021823945.1 Microcaldota archaeon | reverse complement strand
CCTATCCACATGACTTTCGAGGAACTGCACAAGGGCGGCGGAAGCTACCGCTGCTGCACTCTCCCGCTTATAAGGGAAGAATCGGGCATATACATGTAGCTGCCTGAGCAAAAAGCGCCGGCAGGCTGGCAAGAAAAACATTGCTTCAATCCGGCTTAAGGAATCATGGCAAGGCGCCGCAAATGCGCCTATGGGCAAAAGCCTCAAGGCGCAATCTTATTTTTTTTCAAATTCAGCCAGCACGCCCACGCCCTGCAACTGGACGCGCGCAAGCCGCAGTTCCACGGGCTTTTTGAAAGCTTTCCCCTGCGCAAGCGAAACTGTTGTCCGCTCATTCCCGGAAATAACCTGAGGGGATATGAAAACCCTGATTCTGTCAAAACTGCCTTCGCGCAAAAACGAGTTTATTGTCCGGCCGCCGCCTTCCAGAAGCACACTTCTGACGCCAAGCCTGCCAAGAATTGCCAGGATTTTTTTAGGATTGAAATGCCGGCTTGGCATCCTGACAAGCGACACCCCCTGCATTGCCCTGAAGTTTTCAAGGCGGGATTTTGGCGCTGCCGGGGCGTGGAAAACCACTGAATTGGAATTCTCGAATATCCGCGCATTTGAAGGGGTGCGAAGCTTTGGGTCAAGGACAACCTTCAAGGGCTCCAATCCAAAGCCATAACTGCCATAGCGGTGCGCGACTATGGAGGATGACGACGCGCCCACAAGGACGGCGTCCGAAGCAGCCCGGTCCCTAAAAGTCCTTTCCCAGTCAAGCCTGTCCGAGAGCACCAGATTCCCATTGGAATACGCGATTTTCCCGTCAATCGTCATTGCGCATGAAATCGTAACCTGCGGAAGGCGATTTTTTGATTTTGCCCTTGGCAGTGCAAAAAACTCGCGCCTGGCATTCAGATTGCTGCCCCACTGCGGCCTGAAATTCGACTTGATTGGCGAGGCGTTCGGATTCCTTTTCCCCATATGCAGCACAAAGCCATAGCCGCATGATTCAACGCTTTCAACATTGAAATAGGCAGGCGCCGGGAAAGGCTTGCCATTTGATATTGTAGTTGTTTCCGAACCAATGCCCCCAAAAACCAGAGGGGCGACAAAAACATGCATGCGGCTTGCAGCGCCGGATTCCAAAAATGAGCGTATGGTCGATGCCCCACCCTCTACAAGGACTGACTTGATGCCAAGGCGCCTTAATGCCGCAAGCGCCTTTATTATGTCCAGCTTTTCATTCCCCCGCACTTGGCAAAAAATGACCCTGGCCTTGGAAGCTCCGGATATTGCCAGTTTTCTTCGGGCCTGCGCCCTGCTTGAATGCAACAAGACAACGGTCCCGCGCCCGAATATCCTGCTCGAGGCGGGAACTGAAAGCATTGAATCAAGCACCACTTTCACCGGGTCATGACCAGAGCCGTGCGATGACAGGGACGGATTGTCGATGATTATGGTATTCGAGCCCACAAGGATTGCGTCGAATTTGGCGCGCAACTTGTGCACGCGCGCCCAGTCGGGCTTGTCAGAGAGCGCACAGCGCCTGCCACGATATGACATCTTGCCATCAAGCGTCATTGCGCATGATATTTCTATTCGCGGCGGCAAACCGGCTTTTTCGGTTTTTGGCATAGTAACAAATCCATAAGCGATGGCATCGCCATGCGGTTCCCTGCCATCCTCATTTCAAAATCTTGGTCTTGATGTTGAAATCGGTAGGCAGGTCGAAAAGCGCTATCTTATGCCCCATTTTTTTGTTCTTGATTCTCAAGTAATCTATGTTCTCCTTGCGGGGCGGGATTACAAGCTTGGCAAAGCCGGCTATCTTTATTCCGTGCCTGCGCAGGTCCGCGGCCTTTGCCGGGTTGTTTGATATAAGCACGATTGATTTTATCCCCAGGAGCTTGAGCATCTCAGATGCAATCCTGTAATCCCTGAGGTCTTCGGGGAGGCCAAGCTTGAGGTTCGCGTCCACTGTGTCATAGCCCATATCCTGAAGCGAGTACGCCCTCACCTTGTTGATAAGGCCAATCCCCCTGCCTTCCTGCCTCATGTAAAGGAGCACGCCGAATTTCTGCTTTCCCAGAAACTTCAGTGTCGCCTCCAGCTGGTCGCGGCAGTCGCACTTGACAGAGCCAAGAGCATCGCCGGTTACGCATTCGGAATGTATCCTGACGGGCACATCCTGCCTGCCAGCCACATCGCCTTTGACTATTGCCACGTGCTCGAGCCAGTCAATGCTGTTGCAAAAAGCGTGTATTGTGAATTTTCCGAACCTTGTTGGTAGGTTCGCCTTCGCCACGCGCTCAATGTGCTTTTTCCTGTTCTGGCATTGGAAATAGTATTTTGAGGGGATTTGGGAAATGTCAGGCATAGTTTCATCTCCATTAAAACGGCTGGCAGGATAATGCGCCGGATGGTTTAAATTGAAATGCCCGGGCCAGGCAAAGCTGCTGGACTTTTTGGAAATGCACAAGACGAGGCAAAGCCCGGGAAGCTATTGGAAACTGGCAGCGTTGCCCAGGTTAAGGAGAAGATTTACTGAATGAGGGAAAGCATACGCAGAGCCCAGGCTAGGAAAAAGATGGAAAACATTCAAAAAGGAAAAATAAAAATTAAGAAAAAAGGTGAAACTATAGTTCGCCTACCCTTCTTTTAATTTTGCGTTTTAAGCGTTTGCGCCTTTTCTTTACCCATTTCCAGCGCATCCTGCCTTTCTTTTTCCATTTCCGTGGTCTTGATCCCAAATATTCACCTGGTAAAAACTAAACTTAGAAGTACACTGTATTATCGCATGAGCATTTAAAAGGCTTCTTGGCAAAGGCGCAATAGAGCCAAAAGCCTCTAATCTTGCTTGCCGCCAAAATCATGCGGAGTTTGGAATGAATCTGAAA
>JAKALW010000182.1 GCA_021823945.1 Microcaldota archaeon | reverse complement strand
TATTCAGGCTGGAATGACGCATTTGACAGCACAATAAATTGGAACCTGACATATTACAATGGCTCGCTTGCAGTATTGAATTTGTCAGATGCAAATGGGACTTTGCTAAACCAGATACGGATTTTCCCGTCCAATCCTTTCCCTTCAGATCCAACGCAACAAAATAATGTAATTTGCCTCCCTGGCGGCGCAGTGCTGCCGGCAGGCTTGGCATATCAGGACCCCAACGGCGACGAGCTTGGAATCTGGGTCAATGCTACTGACAATGGCGCGAACACTGGCAACAAATCTGCCCTTGTCTGGATAAATCTCACTGGAGCATATGGTTGCTATGGCTACCAGAAATTCGGAGGCTTTGGCACTCATGGCGATAACGCGGTCTATGCCACGAATTTCACCAACACTGGCGGCTATAATCTGGCATTTTGGGGCATTTATGACCGCAAGGCAAACATCCACGTTATGCACGACGGCCAGGACATTGACAGCGTGCTTGCAGGCCCCAACTCATCCCAGCTCTACGTGTCGCCTTCTGGCGATATCCTAAATATAAGCGTATGCAAGGTGTTCCAGGGGATTGACCTGGATGCCCAGGCCGCATGGGCTAAAATGTCTTTCATCCCTGCAAATTCAATCCCTTCCAATTCGATTTCTGGCTGTTCTGCCAGCCCGTGGGGATGCAGTTACAGCGGCAATGACTCTGCTAATCAGGCTGTGGACTGCTCGCTTTCCCCAGGTCTATCTGTCGAGCCAGTTTCAGTGCCTGCAGAGTTTGCCGGTGCAGAGGCAGGCCGCGTGCATTCAGTCAGGATACTTGTCGCTGGCAGGCAGGCTCAATCGTGCGGTGCGCAGGCATACGGGGTTGACTTTACCAATGCCTATGCAGGCAAGGATTTCAGCCTTGCAATTGACGGCAAGCAGGACAGGAATGTTTTCACTCTCAATCCTGGTGAAATAAAGGAGTTCAAGGGCTGGATTGGCGTGCCGCCGGGCACACAGGCGGGCAATTACACTGTCCAGCTGACTGCATACTCTGAATCCAACCACTGGAATCAGGTGAGCCAGGACGTGAACGTGAGCGTGAACCCTGCCATTGAAGCTGCTGACACCTACTGGGGCGAACAGCTTGGCATTGGGTGGTACAACATACCCTATGTTTATGGCACGGGGGTTTACGGCTGTGAGAACATAACGCAGGCGTATGGTTACCTGTCTTCCCATGGCGAATACGTGAAGCTGGAGCGCTATGGCCCAGTGTTCATGCCGCCAGAGGGTTTGGACGACTCGCCTTTGAGCCTGTTTGTCTTCAGCACAGGCCGCTGCGTCATGTACGGGGACATACCCGGTTCGGCATTTGGCACCCTGGTTACCTCGCTAAAAGGCGGGCAGCTCGTGCCAGTGCCGCCCGCTTGGGACGGCGCAACAGTGGGTTCAATATCCGGAAAATGCATTCCTAACCCAGGGACCGAAGTCTCAATCAAGAAATGGGACGGGAACAGCCAGACCTGGAAATTGATGGACGCGAATTCGCACATGTACACGGGCGAGGTTTACCAGATGTACTCAAGCCAGGCGTGCAACCTTGATTTATCGCAACCATTGAACTAGAGGCTTTGACTTTGGAGAAACCTTCCGCAATGCTGCTTTTTGCAATGCTTGCCCTGGCGGCGCTGCCCAGCTTTGCGGAAGACCTCCAGCCCCCGGGTTTTGGGAATAATGCCTGGCTCTTCAAAATGTCCATGCAGGCAAACCCATTGCCAAGCGATTCGCTCGTGCTGCTCAATTATACCACTCTCGGCGGGCAGAATTTCATGACCTATCTTGTCACGCGGGAAAATGGCAGCCTGGCATTCTACACGCCTTTTGAAATCGAGTCAATAACTTTCACGTATGACGACAAGCGCACGCCATCTGATGACGGCACGTGGTCCGAGCCCATAAGGGAAAAATGGGGCAGGGAGCAAAACACAAGCCAAACGCCGCAAATACCAATAGAGCTTGAGCCAATAGGAGAGGTGGCAGGCACGCTTTCGAATGCTTTTGGCGCGCCCGTGGGCGGTGCACTTGTGGAAATTGACTGCACAGGCGGCTTTTCCGCCAACACCACCACAAGCCCTGCCGGCACTTTTGCATTTCCCAGGGCGAGGGCAGGAGAATGCCTGGTCGCTGCGGATGCCAATGGCTTGTCGGCAAAGAATGATTTTTCACTAACTGCGGGCGAGTTCAAGGTACTGGATTTGCAGCTGAAAAAGCCCGAGGCTCCCTTGGCGCTCTGGGCCGGCGCAGCGATTGCTGCTGTGATAGCCGCGTTTTTGCTCTATCAGAGGCTGAAACCTTCAGCCACAGCGCATGGCAGTGAAACCCGGCAGCCTAAGCATGTTTCAACGAAAGCCCCTGCGCCCCAGTCGGCAATGCCTTCCAAGAGGCAATCTGACCTGCTTGCCACGCTGGACGCCAAGGAAAAGCGCATTGTGTTCATTGACTTCTACACGACCTGGTGTGGCCCGTGCAAACTGCTGGACAACACGACCTGGAAGGATGAAAAAGTTATTGCTCTATTAAATCAAAAGACCCTTCCCTTGAAGATTGATGCGGAGAAGGAAACCGCCCTGAGCAAGAAATATGGCATCAACGCCTACCCGACCCTTCTCCTTCTCAAACCGGATGGCAGCATCCTGGACCGCATGGTTGGGTACCAGACCCCGGAGCAATTCGCCACGTCCCTTCAAAGTGCGCTGGAAGGAAAGGACTCCCTGGCCCGTGCCCGCGAGACCGCCGCCTATGCCAAAAAGGACGACCTAAAAAGCCAGATAGATGCTCGATACAAACTGGCTCGAGCCTTGGCTGAACAAAATAAGGACGAGGAAGCCCTGAAAGAGTTTTTATGGCTCTATGACGATGGCATGAAG
>JAKALW010000181.1 GCA_021823945.1 Microcaldota archaeon | reverse complement strand
AAACAATGCCACTAAGAACGCGCTTTCATTCACCTTTGCAAGCGCTGAAGTGGGCACAAACTATTCATACAATATAACAACATCCGGAGGAGCAAATATAACTACCGGCACCGGCACAATAGTAAGTGGCAGCGACGTGGTGTCGGGCATAGACGTCACAAGCGTGCAGGACGGCACTCTGACTCTGTCGGCGACTCTTACGGACGCGGCAGGCAACGTGGGCGTCCCTGCTACAAGCACCGTAACAAAGGATACTGTAGCTCCGACTGTTACTGTAGCATCTTTCCCGGCAGTCAATCTTGCAAACCAGGCATCAGCAAGCCTTGGCGGCGCATGTGAAAACGGACTGGCAATTGACCTGCAGGTTTCTGACGGAATAAACACCAATGTGAGTTCAGCCCCGACATGCCAGGTAAATAATACATGGACTGCTTCACTCAACTTGGGTTCCCTTCATGACACAACCCTTACCGCAACCGCATATCAAACAGATGCGGCAGGCAACGTAGGTTCTGGCTCTATGACTTCAATGAAAAGCATAGTTGCGCCAACTCTTGTTTCAGTAAGCTCTGACAGTTTGACGTTTAATTCAAGCTCGCCTTCAGTAACAATCACGTTCGGTTTCAGCAAGACTATCGGCTCCACGTGGCCCAATGTATCATTCAATGGCACTGCACAGAACGTAACTGATTGCGGCGATGCCAACGCCAGCACTTTCTGCGTAAGTTATACAATTCCTGTGAATACAACATCTACTATACCAATCAGCGTTGTCAATGCCACTGACACTGTTGGAAACGTGATGTCTCCGGACAACAGCCACACTTTCAATGTTGACAGTGTGTTGCCTACCTTGCCAGTCGTTGTGATGACTTCCGACAATGCCAATCAGCTCTATGCAAAAACGGGCGACAATATAACCATCAACATGACTTCAAGCAAAAATCTTACGGCAGTGCCCACTGTAACAATAGCCGGGCATCCAGTAACGCCGACAGGCTCTGGCACGGGCCCCTACATAGCCACATACACAATGGCAAGCGGCGACACCGAAGGCTCTGTGGCATTCACAATTGACTTCAAGGACACTGCAGGCAACTCAGGCGCGCAGGTAACCGCGGTCACCGCAGGCTCTGCAGTGACATTTGACAAGACAGCGCCCATATACGCGTTTGACCTGCCCGCATCCGGCTCTGTTTACGGATTTGGAAGCAATGTCTCCGTATCCGCGAACATAACCGAATCCTTATCGGGCATAAACAACGCCACAAACTGCATTCCCGCGATTTCAGGAGGAGTCACATTTGCAGGCGTAGTGCTTTATGATAACATAACAGGCAAATGCCAGGGCACCCTGACTGTTGTCAACAGCACAAGCGACGGGGCAAAGAACCTCACGCTGACAGTGGCTGACAATGCAGGCAATTCCCAGGCATCGGCAAACCAGGAAATAATAATAGACACTGCGGCGCCGGTAGTCAGTTTTGTCGGGATAGCGGAACCTGACTTCTTCTATTCGCCATACGGCCCCAACAGCGTCATCCATCTGCTCGTGAATGCGTCTGATTCAGGCAGCGGCATAAACGAAAGCGCGAGCTATGCGAACTTCACCAACATTTCGCAATGTGGCGGCACGGGCATTGTGCCTCTCGCATACAATGGCACAACCGGTTTCTACGAAGCGGCATGCAATGTATCCGCCGAGGCTGCGACAAGCAATTTCGTAGGCGGCGGCGTGCTTGTAACAGTCTTTGACAATGCAAGCCACTGGACAGCGGGCAATTATTCGCCAATAATACTTTACAACATGACGACCCCGTCTATGGGCTCCAATCCAGGTTTCAGGTTCGGGACAGGCACCACCGACATGAGCCAGGAACTCAATTTCTCAAGCGTCAATTTTGTGGTCGTGATTGAGGCAAACGGAACCGCAATAGGCGCGCCATGGACTGACTTCCAGCCAGTCGCCAAGCTCAATTTCTCCGGCCTTAACATGGGCAACCAGGCAATAGGCCAGAAGCTTGCCAACCTCGCAAACGCGATAAACGTTTCCATCCTGCCACCCATGACTTACGGCACATCAAGGATTTACGTGAACTCATCCGCATTTGCTGAATTGAACACAACGTCCACGATAACCCTATACGGCCTGCCATTTGATAGTGAGCCCAACATTACTGGCGACGCGGGCACGGCGGGGTATTCCAACGTAACTTGGGTGCAGGGCGCCTTCGACGCGACATACAACACGTCAAAGGGCAACCTGACATTTACCGTAGGAGGCTTTTCGGGCTATAATGTGTCTGATACGATTGCGCCCGTGATAAGCATTGCGTCACCTGAAACCGGCGCTGCCATGCCATCCGCATTCCTGGTAAACGTCACGCTTAACGGCACAGGCACGCAGATTGCCTATGCCGCGTTCCTGCTGAACGGCGTTTCAATAGGCGTTTACAATGCCACTGGCGCGAACACTGCGAACTGCACAGTTGTGAACGGCAGCGAGATTGCAACGTGCCTATTAACGTATGCAAATGCCACAGAAGGCGCAAAGAACCTGAGCGTGACAGCCTATGACTTTGGCGCAAGCGCGCCGGGCAACAGCGCTACGGCCAGCGTGGCATTCACAGTAGTGACCAGCAGCCCGGTGATTAGCCTGCTGACGCCTGCAAACCAGTCGTATTCCACCTCCGGCAATGTCTCCTACACATATAATACATCAGATGTTTCCGGAAAGGCGACATGTTCGCTGATGGTTGACGGTGTCCTGGAAGCAACGTTTGCTAATGTGTCGGCGACCGGCAGCTCGCTTTCCGCAGGCTCGGTTGCGGGACAATCGGATTCGCTCCACAACTGGTCTGTGAACTGTACAAATTCACTGAACTATTCAGCAACCAGCCCGGTGTACTATTACACTATAGAC
>JAKALW010000180.1 GCA_021823945.1 Microcaldota archaeon | reverse complement strand
GGCGCGCGAGAAGCTTGCCGAGATAGTGGAATTCACAGGCGAGTGACATGGCAGACATACTCGACACGTTCATTGAGAAGGCGCATGAGAGCGTCAAGTCCGGCTACTATGCCACCCATGGCAGCCCGCACATGGTGTTGCCGTGTTCGCTTTCAGAAAAACTCGCAAGGCAATTCGTGCTGATAACTGAAATCAAGCACGCGTCACCCGCAGGCGAGTATTCGTTTGACAACATTGACGTTGAAAAGACTGCGATGGAATTCAAAAGGTGCAAAGCGGACGCCATTTCAGTGGTTGTCGAGCAGCACATATTCAAGGGCAACCTTGGGAATATCCAGGTGGCGAAAAAAACAGGCTTGCCAGTCCTGTTCAAGGACTTCGTGGTTTCAGACGAGCAGATAAAGGCTGCGAAGTTTTATGGCGCCGACGCCATGCTCCTTGTAGTCAAGGCAATTGACAGGTGCTCGCTTGACCTGGACGGCATGATTGAAAAAGCCCACAAGGAAGGGCTTGAAGTGCTTGTAGAGGCTTATGACGAGGCTGAAATGAAAAAGGCAGCCAAGACAGACGCGGACATACTTGGGATAAACAACCGCGACCTTGCAACGCTGAAAGTGGATTTGAACAGGACAAAAAGGATAATGGAAAGCGTGGGCAAGATTTCGAAACCCGTAATTTCAGAGAGCGGAATCAGGGGCGCGGATGATGTCAGGTTCGTAAAGCAGTTCGGCGTGAAAGGCGTGCTTGTAGGCACGTCGATATGGAAAGCCCCCGACCTTGGCGCCAAGGTGGCTGAACTCAAAAGGGGCGCTACGGATTGACAATCAGAAGATTACCAAAGTTGATAAAATGGAAAAATATTTTGGCGAATTTGGCGGGCAGTTCGTGCCCGAAACCCTCAGGCCGCCCCTTCGCGAGCTTGAAGAGGCTTACCTGAAGATAGGGAAAAGCAAGGAGTTCAGGCAGGAGCTTGCAAACCTGCTTAAGGATTATGCAGGCAGGGAAACCCCGCTTTATTATGCGAAAAGCCTGACTGAAAAGTTCGGCGGCGCGAAAATCTACCTCAAGCGTGAGGATTTGCTCCACACTGGCGCGCACAAGATAAACAATGCAATTGGGCAGGCGCTTTTGGCAAAGAAAATGGGCAAGACAAGGCTAATTGCCGAGACTGGCGCGGGCCAGCACGGCGTTGCCACAGCCACGGCGGCAGCGCTTTTGGGCATGGAGTGCGTTGTCTACATGGGCGAGACTGACGTGATGCGCCAGGCGCCAAATGTTTTCAGGATGGAAATCCTCGGCGCGAAAATAAACGTGGTGAAAAGCGGCTCTAAAACCCTCAAGGACGCAATCAATGACGCGTTTCGGGATTACACTGCGAATTTCCAGAACACGCATTACCTGATTGGCTCCGCGCTTGGGCCTTATCCATACCCTGCAATTGTCAGGGACTTCCAGTCAGTGATTGGCAAGGAGGCAAGACGGCAAATCGTCAAAGCCGAAGGCAGGCTGCCGGACCATCTTGTGGCGTGCGTTGGCGGCGGGAGCAATGCTATTGGATTATTTTACCCGTTCATAAAAGACAAAATCTCCATGACAGGGGTCGAGGCTGGCGGGGACAGCCGCGGGCACGCCGCGCGCCTGACAGGGCTTGGAAAAGTGGGGATTTTGCACGGGATGAAGACATACCTGCTCGAGGATAAAAACGGGCAGATTATGGAAACGCATTCTGTTTCGGCAGGGCTTGACTATCCTGCGGTTGGCCCGCAGCATTCGTATTTCAAGAAAATCAGCAGGGTGAACTACGTCGCCATAAAGGACAGGGAAGCGCTCGACGCGTTCTATCTCCTTGCAAAGGAGGAGGGCATAATCCCCGCGCTTGAAAGCGCGCACGCAGTGGCATACGCGGGAAAGCTTGCGAAGAAAATGGGCAAGGGGAAAATCATGATTGTCAATCTGTCAGGCAGGGGCGACAAGGACGTGGAACACGTGATAAAAGTTTCAGGATTCAAGGGCAAAGGCGAGTGATATGGCAACTGGAAAAGACCTAAACACCCTGTTTGGCACAGGGAAAAAAACCGCTTTCATGCCTTATGTGTGCTGCGGCGACCCTGACGCGGCATTCACAATCAGCCTTGCAATGGAGCTTGAGAAAGCTGGCGCTGGCGCAATCGAGCTTGGCATACCATTCTCAGACCCAATTGCGGACGGCAAGACAATCCAGGCTGCGTCCACCCGCGCGCTCGGGAATGGCATGACGCCGATAAGGGCGCTTGAAACGCTTGCAAGGATAAGGGCAAAAGGCGTGAAAGTGCCGATTTTCCTCATGACATATTATAATGTGATATACTCGCAGGGCACGGAGCCGTTTGCGAAAATGGCAAAGGCGGCAGGTGCAAACGGGCTGATTGTCCCTGACGCGCCAGCCGGGGAAACCCCGGAACTCACAAAAGCGTGCGAAAGGGCGGGGCTTGGAATTGTGCGGTTCATAAACCCGAATTCCACTGACGCTGAAATACGGAAAGCAGGTAAAAGCGCGCAGGGCGGATTCCTTTATGCAGTAGCCGTGTTTGGCACAACAGGCGCAAAAGCGTCAGTTGACAGGCGTGCGCTAAACCTTCTCAGTCGCGCGAAGAAACTGACTGGCGCGCCAATTGCCGCGGGGTTTGGCATAGCAAGCCAGGCAAATGCGCGTGAATTCGCAGCATGCGGCGCAAATGGCGTGATAATTGGGAGCGCGATTGTGGACATATATTCGAAATCAGTAATGAAGGGGAAGGCGGGGCGCAGTGCCGCGCTTGCCAAAACAGGGGCTTTTGCGAAAAGCATTGTTGGGGCGTGCCAGGCATGACGCAACCAGCAAATTCAGCAGCCCACGCCGATGAGTGCCCGAATTTAGTGACAAACAATTATAAATGCGGGAATGGGAATGAAATG
>JAKALW010000179.1 GCA_021823945.1 Microcaldota archaeon | reverse complement strand
ACGTGAACACGAGTTCGTATTCCAACAACCTGAACCTCTCGCAGATACAGGTGCCCAACTCCCTTGTTTTCGGCCCCTCGTCGCAGGACACAAAGCTTCGCGGCCAGTCAAGCGCGCTTTTGATGAAGGCGGGGCTTGGCTACAAGCGCAGGGCGTTTTACTCGCCCACCCAGCTTTCAGAGGAAAACTTCATTTACACTGAAACCATACCGTCTGATTTCGCGTTCGGCCCGCAAGCTTCGGCTTACATTTCCGTGTCCGGGAACTCTACTTTGCAAACCTGCTCATTTGCCGCCCCTGTGACCGGCAAGGTCATAGTTTTCAATTCCGCAGACTGCCCCATCCTTGCCAGCACAATCACGTCTGGCGACTGGGTCATGTTTGAGTATGACATAATTGCCCCGCAGCCAGATATATTCACAGGCGCGTCCAAGGATTACGCTTTCAGCCAGGGAAGCCTGCAGGTCTCCTCATCGGCAAGTTAGCTTCAGCCTGCATGTATCTTCATTAGCAAGTTAGCAGAAATGCTATAATATTTATATATTCAATGAGTCAAATATTGGCATGGAACAACGCATCGACTACCAGAACAGCATAACTTTTTTTTCCATTGCAATCCTATTTTCGCTCATATTTTTCGCGCCAATGGCATTTGCCGGGCAAATAACCGCATGCTCCGCGGGGAGCAACTGCGTGGTTGACACTTCGGGCTCTGTGGCGCACGGCACGATATATTACTTCAATTCCCTAGTGATAAACAACGGCGTGACTGTCACAGTAGCCAATTATGGCACGGCCGGCGCCGGCGGCACGCTCAAGATTTACGTGGCAGGGGACGCTAACATATCCGGCGCAATAACCGCAAATGGCGGGAGCAGCCCCTCCGGTGTAAACGGCGGCAACAACCCTGACGGTGGCGGGTATGGCGGCGGCGCATGCGGCAATGGCTGGGGCGGCGGCGGCGGCGGCTCGGGCGGCACAGGCGGTGGCGGCGCATATTCGGGTTATGGCGCTGGCGGCGGCGGCGGCCTGATACAGATATATGCGAAGAACCTCAACATCCTTTCAACAGGCTCTCTTAGCGTCAATGGCGCCAACGACCCTGCCAGCGGCAGCGCGTATGCTGGCGGTGGCGGCAGCGGCGGCACTATCAAACTTTACGCGGGCAGGGTAAACTTTGCAGGCACGCTTTCTGGCAAGGGCGGCAATGGTCTGAGCAGTAGCCAAGGCAGCGGCGCCGGCGCTGGCGGTTCCTTGATATTCGTGCCTCTCACAATTGCAAATCTTAGTTCAGGCACAGTGAATTTCAATGGCGGCAGCATGGCATGCACAAGCGCGAGCTGCAATGCAAGCAGCGGCGCAGGAGGGAAGGGAGGCGGCAATCCATGGGGCGGCTATGCCGGCTCTGCAAATGCAAACAGGAACATCAAGGTTTACAATACAATAATATCTTCCGGCTCTTCATTTAGCATTTCATCTTCTGCCGGAAGCGGCGGCAGCGTTGCAGGCTCGGCAGGCCTGATGGATGCATACCTGACGCCTTTATCATCCAAGTATTCCGGCCTGACAGTCACGTACAAGACCGAAAAGGTTCTTGTCGGCGCGTTCAACGGGTCCTCATATCCGATGACTTCGGCAAGCTTTGCAGTGAAGAACAGCTCTACGCAGTCGACTGCCTTCACAGTGACAACCGGCTCAGACGGCACCGGGGTTTCGACGTCTTCGCTTGTCACTAACAATAATTATGACATAGCCATAACTTCGGTTGCTAACAATGCCTTTGTCAGCTTTGCGTACGGCAACACAAGCGGATTCCCAGCGGGCTCTAACAAAACAATTGCAAATTCGACTTCTGCCGTCATGTATGTGAACTGGATTGCTGGCGGGCAGATTAGCATACTTAATGCAAGCGCCCCCCCTCTGACTGGCAATCTCACTGTAAGTTATTCAGCAGGCGGCACTGCAACAGGAGGCAACTCCACGTTCACTGTCCCTGCCAACCTGACCATAAACGCGACAGCAAGCGGCGGCTATTATTTTGCCAACTGGACTGTAACAACGGGAAATTGCGCAGTGCTGAATTCCACAAATCCGAATACGCAAATCCAGGTCGCCAACTCCAGCTTGTGCAATGTGGTCGCGGACTTTTCTGCAATCCCGCCCAATGCGACAACTTATGGCGGCTCTTCGACCAATATCTCAGCTGTCCCTGACATCACAAATGTCACAAACCTTACCTTGGAAAAAGTGGGCAAGGGCAAAATCCAGTTTCCGCCCGCATATTCCGTGAATGCGGCAGCGCAGGACTATGACTCGCAGATTATCATGGACAATGGCATGATTTCAGTGAACTCGTCGGCGCTTGACCAGTCTTTCAATTCAACTGCCATCCTGACTGTTGACACAACTGGCGTCTATGCTGGCTCTTCCACGCCCACGATTTACTATTACCCTGGCTTTGCCACAAACAGGTCGGCAATTGTCCAAAGCGGCACTGCATGCTCAGCGCCAAGGTGCACTGGCATAACCTGGAACTCGACAAGCAATATCCTGACATTCAATGTGACCGGCTTTTCCAGCTATGGCGTGAATGATTCTGGCTTGGGCGGCGCGTCCAATGGCACAAGCACAAACAACACTGCCACGCTGGGGATAAATATTACTAGCACAAACCAGATTGCTGTCTATACTTCAAGTTCCAAGAACAACAACGCGTTCAGCTTTGTGTCCGTCACCCCTCCAGCCGCTGGCTCAATCGCCTTGATGTCCAACGAAAGCACCAATACGACAGGCGGCGAGCTTGGCTTCCTTGTTGAAAACCAGGGGAATGTCAATGTCTCAATCACTGCGGCTTCCGACAAGAACGCTACAGCATTCATAGGCGGTTCAACGCCTTTGTTCCAGATGTTTGGGGGCACGAATGAATCGGGTGCATGC
>JAKALW010000178.1 GCA_021823945.1 Microcaldota archaeon | reverse complement strand
GGGCATAGTTGTCCAGTTCAGGCACAGGCGCTTCAATGTCAGGCGCACGCTTGAGTTCGCCGAGGTCCAAAAAGGCGGCGACGTCAATGTCCTGCAGAGGTGGGACCTCAAGACCGACAAGATGATTGACACTGGCAAGATGTTCACGCTTGCAAGCACGCTCTCGTTGTACGCGGGCATGACCCAGAAGGAGATAGACCAGGACCTGGCTGAAAAAGTGTCCATCATTGAATGGATGGTCAGGCACAAGTACCGCGAAGTCAACCAGGCGGGCAATATTGTGGCGCGGTATTACGTGGCTCCGGAAGAGGTACTCTCCATTGTGAAAAATGACGGCGAATGGAAAGCCGAAGGGTGAGGTTATTTCCCTTGGATTCCATCCAAAACACTGATTTTGAGGAGCTGTCCCAGGCCGCAAAGGGCCTGGAGAGAAAAGCCGAGGAAGTGCAGCGGGCTAAGCAGCCGCGCCAAAAGCAGTCCAGCCGCGCCGAGGTCCTGGTGACTGACATCGAGGGCATCAGCTACGCTGACCTGCTCTCCCACCTCACCAAGGTTGAGAAGGCAATCACCTCGATGTATTACGGCGCCCAGATAACACCCCAGGGCTCGGAAGCAGATTACCGCACCGAGATTGCTAAAAAAGAGGGCGCTAGCCTGCTTTTGGGCAAGAGGTACCAGGGCAAAGCTATTTCCGTGGAGCCAAAGCCGCTGGCAAAACCCTCTGATTCAAAGGCCAGTGAAAAACAGGTCGCGCAGCCCCAGGAGGTCCCGGGCGGCAAACAGCCAGTGCAGCCAACATCAATGCTGCCGCCGACAATCCCGATTTACGCTTCCCAGCAGACATCTTCCCAGCCTCCGCAGGCGTATCCCTCTGCTCCAGTCATGCCGTATATCTCAACAACCCCTCCTGTTTCAAAAACAACAGAGCCAAGGCCGGCTGAAAAGCAGAGCCTTGCCGAGATTGCCCGGGACATAAGGCGCCAAGTGGAGGAGATATCACCCGCGCAGGCACAGATGCATGAAGGCCCGGGCAAGGCGGCAACGCAGGCCGGCCTCACAGGCGAGAAGAAAATAGACGACATCAGGACCGATTACAACAAGAAAATCGAGCAGGCGCGAAGGGAAAACGCGGAGAAGGGCACAGCGCTTGAGAGCAGGCTTGACGACCTGAAGCACAAGATGGAGTCCGAGACCAGCAAGAAAAAGCTGACGGACCTGCAAAGGCAGGTTGACGAAATATCGGGCCAGAAAAAATCCCTGTCAAAGGATTACGAAGCAAGGATTGAGCAGATGCGGCGGGAATCCGAGCAAAAGGAGGCCAAGGCGCTTGCGCAGCTTGAAAAGCTCAAGCGCGAAAGCCAGGACGCGGTCGAGAAGGCGCGCAAGGAGGCAATGGCGCAGGCCCAGGCCGAAGCCTCGACAAAGGCGCGCGAGGAGTCCGAGCGCATCAGGGCTGAATACGAATCCAGGCTCTTGAAGGCGCAGGAGGAGTCCAAGCTCAAGGAGAAGGAGATTGAAAAGAAGATGTCTGCCCTGCGCTCAAAACTGGAGGAGGAGGCGAGCAGGAAATCCCAGGCCGAGACAGCGCGCAAGCTTGAATCCCTCGAGGCGGAGAAGCACGGCATAGCGGAGGAAAGCTCCAGGAAGGAGCAGAAACTGCGCGCCGAATCCGAGGAGCGGGTAACCCTGATGAATTCCCAGATGGAAAAGCTGCGCCGCGAAAACGAGGCATTGCAATCCAAGCTGAAGGAGAGCGCGGCGAGCGCCCAGGCCCGCGCAGCGCAGTCGGACGAGAAGCTGAAAGGCGAGATTTCGCGCATGACAGAGCAGATGCAGACAGAAATGGACCTGCTGCGCGACACATATGAGGCAAAGCTCGCCGCGTCAGGCGCAGAAGGGATAAAGCACGAGCATTTCCAGGCTAGGCTCAACCAGATGAATTCAAGCATGAAATCCGAACTTGAGAGCGCGCGGCGCGAATACCACGACTCGCTTTTGAAGTCCCCCAAGGACAGCAGGGAAAGCTCCGAGGAGCTTCTTGCGAAGCTCCGCACGATTTCAGAAAAGAACAGGGCGCTTCGCGACGACCTCGCGCGCCAGTACGACGCAGAGAGCGCCAGGGAGGAGCAGCTTGCCCAGGAAATCCAAAGCGGCAGGGGCGTGCAGCAATACGCCGGGCCGGGAGAGGAGGAGGAGGCGCAGGTGCCAGCGCAGATGCAGTCTTCCCGGGAAGTGCTCCCGAGCCAGCAGAAGCAGGGGATTTTCGGAGGCATCATGGGGGGCATTTTCGGAGGAAAGCCGAAACAGGCGCCAGTGCGGCAGAAACAGGAGGTCGCGAGCCCGCAGGAAGGCGTTGTCAAAAGCCCGGCCGAACAGCGCAGGCTGATAGTCGAGATAAACAACATGGACGACATCACGATAACCAATTACGCGAAGCAGAACATGAAGGACCTTTATGACAATTTCAACATGGGCGGCATCACTCCCGGCCAGTTCAGGTTCAAGGTGCGCGAGCGCGTGGCAAAGGAGCGCGGCCTGCCTCCCGGAATCATAGCGTCCGGGCTTGTGCGCGACCAGAATCCTTTCGAGCAGATTAGCGGAAAAAGCGACTGGGGCTCGCGCAGCTGAGAATTGCCCTGCCGGCAAGGCAAGGCTTTTAATTCAAATTATATCTATATACTCAACAGGACGAACGGTAATTGAATGGCAACACCCGAGCAAAAAAACAAGCAGGGCTTGGAAGCAAAGGCGGCTGACGGCTCCCAGGCTTCGCAGGCAGTGCACCAGGGCGGCGTTGTCAGGGCAATGAGGCAGAAGCAGCCGGACACGCTTGGCATTTCCGGGCCGGTTTTGCACCTCGCGGCCGCGTATTTCCCGAACCTGAAAAAGGACATAAAGCAGGCCGACATGGACGTTTCGCCCCCTGAATTCATAAAAAAATCCCTGGTTAGCGCCCTGATGC
>JAKALW010000177.1 GCA_021823945.1 Microcaldota archaeon | reverse complement strand
TCGCCCTTGCCCTCGGCGTTGGGCTCGCGCGTCACCATCGGCACCCATTGCAAAAACGACGGGAGGGTCAGTTCGCGCGTGTCCTCAATCGAGATGATCCTCTGGTTTGCCGGTATGAGGCCGGCAATGGCGTTCAAAAATGACGTCTTGCCGCTGCCGGTTCCGCCCGAAACGAGCAGCGACAGCTCGTTTTGTATGCAAAGCCAGATGAGGGCCGCGGTCTTTGGCGGCAGGCAGTTGAGCTCCACAAGCGTGGTGATTGTCCACGGGTTGCGGGCGAATTTCCTGATTGTAATCGTGTTTCCGAAAGAGGACGCCGGGGACAAGGTGGCATTGACACGGTCGCCTGTCGACAGGTGCGCGTCCATGAGCGGGTTCAAGACGTTAATCTGTTTTCCGACTTTCCTGCCAATCATTGACGAGTAGTCGTAAATCGCGTCCTCCGTCCTTATGCGGATGTTGGTCTGGCACCATCCGTACTTCTTGTGGAATATCCAGACTGGCTCCTGGGACGAGTTTATCGCGATTTCCTCAATCTTGTCGTCGTGCATGAGCGTTTCGAGTTCGCCGAGGCCAAGCGTGTTCTGGATGAGGTAGGAGGCGAGCACCTTTTTCGTGTCGTCGGAGAGAGTGGGGAAATGCTTTGCCAGCAGGACAACGGCCTTCTGCTCGAACTTCATCTTGACCTCTTCAGCCTTCTTCGGGTCTATGATGTCCGTTATGTCCATCTTGATGGTGGTGACAAGCTCGCCTTTGAGCGTGTTCAGGACAAGCTTCGTGCCCTCGCCAAGGCCCGGTATGGAAACCTCGTAGAAGGGGACCATGGACGTCTTTGAGCGGGTGATGCGGATGTTGACAGGTATGCTTTCGGAATTGAAGAAGTACTGGTCAATGACGCCGTAGGCGGCCTCCTGGGCTGCGGCCATGCCATACGTTTTCTTGGTGTCCTGGGGCTCCTCGGCCTTTTCAGGTTTTTTGGACTTGTCATTTGCCATAATGCCACAACCTCTTTTTGAGAATCAATCAAGCTTCCTCGTTCCAGATTTTCCTGATGAGGTCTTTGAGCTCCTCACGTTTCGCCTCGAATTCATGGGATTCCTTTTCGGAAAGCGCGTAGCCCTCCTGTATCTCGTCCGTGCGCTTCTGCACGGCCTGGGCCATCTGGGGCGTTGAGGACTGGAGCTGGAGTATGGAGGCCTGCTTGTAAAGCGCCGTGAGGCTGGATTCGAGCCTGCCCCGCCTCTCCTCAAGGTCCGAGATGCTGTCGATTATCTTTTGTATCTCGCCTTTCCTGTCGGCGAGGGAATTGACGCGCGCCATCATGTCGTTGGAGGACTTGATTTCCTCCTCAATCTCTACTTTCTTGGATATGACGCCGGCCTCGAATGCGGTGATTTCAGTGTCGAGCGCGCCCGAAACTGAAGTGAAATCGTTTTTGGCCTTCAGGAGGTTGTCAGTGGCCTGGCCTATCATGCTTGCTATTTTGGGCTTTGAGAAGCTGCCGGACTCCACCTGCGCGAGCTGTTTTTCCACGTCCTTGACGCTCGCGCGGATTTTCGATATCCGCGTGGCGTATTTCTCGTAAATCTGGTCTAGCCCCGATTCCATTTTCTTGAGCTCGTCTGTCTTTGCCGCAAGCTTGCTGTTCCTGGGGTCTATAGTCTTGCTTATGCGCTCGAATGATTCGCGAAGCGACGCGAGGTCGTCTTTCGAGCTCCTGACAGTCTCGAGCTTTTCCTGGATGTCGCTTGCTATCTGGGACTTCTTGGATTCGAGCGTCGCGGCCTTCTGCGCAATTGCGGGCATGGAAACCGCGACCCAGACAAGGTATACCTTTGTGAACTTGTATTCTATCTTGATTATGCCTTCTTCCTCAAGCACTTTCGCCCACGACTCGATAGTTTCAGGCTCCAAATTGAGTTCGGTTGAGGCTGATTTTAGGTCAACTTTGCCTTTTTCGTGCACAAGGCGGATAAGGTTGTCAACTCCTGTGGAAATTAAAAGGTCGTCAAGAGCCATGCAGACAAAAGGCATTCAAATCAATATAAATATATGCCCCCGCAAACAATCAATAGACACTGACGCAAACCATGAAAGCGGTCGTGCATGCATGCCAAGCCATTACAAACCACCAAATCGCAGGGTGGCGGCCATAAAAAAATTTAAAGCATGGAAAGGCAAATAACTTTGCCCGGCGGGCGCGCAAAACGCACAATTGCAGTTTAAGCCGCGCCAAATTCGCGCGGACAAAAAGCACGCAGGAATGCTAAAATGGCAGATTACGACATATTCATATCGCGGCTCGAATCCGGGCCACTGGACAGGTTCAAGAATCAAAACCTGCTTTTGAAAAAGTTCGGGGAAGAGGGCCTGAAAGTCTACAATGCCCTTGAAGAGCCGGCCCAGGCCAAGACACTGATGGAATCCACCGGGATAAAGGAGGAAAGGTTTGTTTCCATACTCGAGTTCATGGAGGAAAACGGCATCATAGCCGTGTCAGACAAGCCTCCTGCCGGGGCGGAGGCGGCAGCGCAGGCAAGCGCCGCGCAAGAGGAGCCCGAGGAGGAAGGGCCAAGCGCCAAAAAACAGCCCGCAAAAAAACAGGGCAAGGCAAGCCAGAAAAAAAACGCGGGCGGGGAAGAGGCTGGCGATGGCATGCTCATAAAGCCCGTCGGAATTGAACCGGAAGAAGGGACAGAAGAGATTTCGGAAGGGGGAGCTGCGCAAGAGGACGAAACTGCTCCCGAAACCAGGGAAGATAAAGCTTCCGAAGAAAGCGGGGAAGGCGAAGGCATCAAAGACGAGATAGAGGACGTTGGCGCTGGCAAGGATTCCGAAAAAGCGGAGCATGAGGGGGAAAAAGACGAAAGCGCGGTGCCTGAAATCAAGGACGTGGGGGAAGAGGAAGGGCAGGGCCGCGAGGACATGAGGGGCGGCATACGCGGGCCGGATGAAAACCGCGCCG
>JAKALW010000007.1 GCA_021823945.1 Microcaldota archaeon | reverse complement strand
TCATATGCGGTGTTCAATGGAACAGACAGCCATTTTGGCTCCTATGCCTCGTGTTCGAATGCCACAAGCATAGGGCAGAATTTCGCTTTTGGCATTGCCGTGGCCTGCGTTGCGCTTGCCATTGCAGCATGGCTTATAAGAAAGGCAAAATAGGCTTTTTACCTGCCTTTGCTTGCAGTTTTCAGGAGAAGGCTAGTTGCTGCCAGTCAGGTTGAAAGGCGCGGACACGAGCACGATTGACTCGTTTTCCCCTGTCATTTCAAGCATGACGCGCTTTTGCGCGTCCACCCAGATTGTGGATTCACTTGTCCCTGCAAGCGTGGTCGAGCGCACAAGGACCTTGTATGCGTCCCTGCCAAGCCTCTCGCCTTTGCCAAGGGATATGGCCTCGAAAAGCTCGTTTCCCACAGTGCCCTCTGATTCCATTATGCCGCTCGTCCTTGTGACATAGGTGATGTTTGCAGTGTAATGGAAACTGTCATTCCCTAGCCCGAGCATCCATGGCTTTAGCGGCATGTTGGGCATGCCAAGGCTTGAATTTGCAAGGGCCTCCAGCACCTGGTTGCCCCTCTGCTCCTGGGAAAACCCGGACACAAGCGCCTTGCCGTCATAATCAAGGCAAAACGCCATCAAGCCAACGCCTGCGGATGACATCTGCACGAGTTTGCAGCTCTCAGCGTCGGAAACAGTGAATATGACTGTGGAGTTCTCGGAATCAGAGGTTATCCTGTAAGTATAATTCTCCCCTGCGCGCAAAGCGAGGTTTGCCGTCCTTTGGTATGCGGACTCGGATATCTCGACTGCCTGGGATGTCCTGACTAGGAGCATGAAGGAAATGACCAGTATGGCGAATATGGCAATCGCTGCCAGGTTCAGGTAGGCTGTTTTTTTTGAGACGTTGATGCCAAATATCCTGACTGTCCCCTGCGCGGGCTGGCCTGCCTGGGCATTTGCCTGGCTTTTTGCAGGCGCAAGTGCCCTGCCTGTTGCTGCATTGGCCTGGTTTGCCGTAAGGGCCTTTCCAGCCTGCTTTTCCACTTGCCTGGGTTTCCTATTGTTTTTTGCCATGCCAGCCCTTTTTTTCCTCGGCGCACTGCTCGCTGTAGCCTGCTGCCGTTGCTTCCCTATACATGAGATAAATCACTATGCCCAGGAACGCTGCCGAGCCTGCCAGGATTAGGATATTTTGTGTGTCCATATTGATGCCTGTCAAGATGTTTGAAAAAGGGGTTTTAATAAGCAGGCGGATGGGCGGCAAACGGGATAAGGCATACTGCCCAAGGCTTGTCCCCATAAAGCTTATTTAATCTTGAAATGCGAATCCAAACCATGGATTTTGAGATAATAAAGATTGGCGGCAGCGTAATCACGGACAAATCCGGGTTTGAGGCGGCAAGGCTAGCTGAAATCAAATCAATATCTAAAACTCTCGCAGCCCATTTCAAAAAAGGCAACAGGTTTGTGCTCGTGCTTGGCGCCGGCTCCTTTGCGCACCCCCACGTGCTCAAATACGGCCTTTCAGGGAAAGTCAGCTCGCCAGCCCAGCTGGAAGGAGTGCAGCACATACACAAAAGCGTTGCCGCCCTCGCGGGCATGGTGGCAAAAGAGCTTGAGAAGCACGGCTGCAAATGCGTTTATTGCCCGGCAGGCTCGCTTGCCACGCTCCATATGAAAAACATTGCCAGCTTCGGCATGGCGCCCCTCATGCACGCATTGGCGGAAGGCAAAATACCAATTACAATAGGCGACATGGTCGCAGACGACGCGCTTGGCTATGCCCCGCTCTCGGGCGACAAGATACTCGCCAATGCAGGGCAGGGCGCAGTGCGGGCAATGCTCGTTTCTGACACCGCAGGCGTGATGGCAGGCGGCAAAACCATACCATGCATAACGCGCACGAATTTCCTGGATTTGGAAAGCCACCTTGGCGGCTCGAAAAACACCGACGTCACGGGCGGCATGAGGGGCAAGGTGCTCGAGCTGCTTGAAATGGAATCCCCCGCAATCATACTCTCGTGCGGCAAGAACTGCGCCAACCTGGAACTCGCGCTTGCCGGAAAGGAATGCGTTGGCACGAGGATAAACTGCTAGCGCATTGGGACGCATGCGGCACTAGCGCGCGTTTTGCCATGGATAGGGCCGCGTCCTCTTTTTTCCAAGCATCCTGCTCGCCCTATTCATTCATGGGCAAGTTTAGCACAACCTCGCACACGTCCTCGCCAAGGTTCGCAATGTCATGGTATCTTGTCAGGAGCATGAAGCTTGTCGGCTTGACTCCCTTTATGCCCATCAGTTTCCTCATGCGGCTGATTTTCTCGTCCTGGAATTTCTTGTTCCTGTCAATGAGCGTATTGGCGGAAGCCTTGTCCTTTTCGAAAAAGGATTTCATGGCGAGGTTGTGCATCTCGAACGCGAAGTCGTTCGCCTCGCTTAGTATCGGCAGCACTGACTCGGAAGGCATGCTATCCGTTATCTGGAGTATCTCCTCGGCGCTCTTGTTGAAATTGTCGGCAATGCGTTCCACGCGCCTGCATGCCACGTAGTACGCGGATATCTCGGAAGGCACGATGCCCAGGGTCTCGACTGATGACGAATTTCCCATGAAGCCCCTAAGCTGCCTCTGGATGAGAAATGTCAGCCTGTCGACCTCGTTTTCCATGTCGAGCACGCCCTCTAACCCCTTGCGGTCGCCAAGGCTAATGGCGTTCCAGAAACCGCTTTGCATGTTGCATGTAATCATATGCGAGCGCTTCAGTGTTTTTTGCAGCGACAAGTTGGCATGGGAGAAAAAATCCTGCATGACCATCCTGTCCGGCTTTTCCTCGACAATCTCGAATCCCATCATGCGGGTAATCTGGGCAAGGGCAGTCTTCCTGTGCTCGGCCGGCAGCTGTTTCCTGGACACTATGTTCATTGTGCTGGCGCCGTTGAGGTAATGGGACATTATGCTGCGCTCGAGTTCAACCGGCGTGAGCGCGTCGGCGTTTAGAGTCGCCTCCTGGCGCTTGCGCTCCGACTTTTCTACGGCGAGCTTGAGGGAGCCGTCCGGCAGGTCCTCGATGTAAATCTCGTTACCGCGCGCAACGCCGTGCCTTCCCGCCCACTGCTTTGGCAGGGACACTATGAATGTCGATTTCCCAGTGAGCTGGACCTTTCTCGTCTTTATCATGATAATCACCTGTGATTTGCCTCTGTTGCCCGCATCTCCTAAACAGCCCTATCTTCCTGATTGCCTCCTGGTTGGCGCAAGTTTTTGCACAATATACAAATTAGGCAGGAATTGTTTCTCAAAATATCTATATATATTTATTGTTCCTCTACATAGGGCTATATGTTTTATTTTCAATGAATTTAAATTTGTTACAAAACCAATAATTGGCATAAGAAAAGCAAATATATAGCCCCAGCCATCAATTCCTGTTTGGAAAGCACAACGGAACGCATTGGTGGCTGGACGAAATGGCTGAAAAGAAAAAAAAAGAAAAAAAGGCAGAGCCAATGGCATCGACAAAAATATTATTGCTGGCAGCAAACCCCCTCAAGCCGCACTTCCTGCTTTCCGTCATATTCGCGGGCGTGCTTGTGGGCATGGTTGTTGTGCAGGACATCAACCAGCGCGCGCTCCTGCTGATTCCCGCCCTGATACTCTACCTGATAGTCTTCGTAATGATGCTTTTTGAAAGCCAGATGCTTTCCAACGCAGTGCTTGCCGAAGTCAAGGGCAAGATACTCCGCGAGGAAAAGCCAGTCCTGCCAAAGCCAGTTCGGCCCGGGGCATGAGTGCCGTGGAACGGGATTGGATTAGCTACAAGAGATAATCGGGGTACTGGAATCCAGGGTAAAAAAATCCAACTGGAAGTAAAAAGACAGAAAAAACATAGGAAAGGAATAAGAAAGGAAAACAAAGAAAAAAGAAATAGGGAAAAAAAGAAATAATTAGATTACTTCTTCTTCTCCTGCTGCTTTGGCTCCTTCTTCTTGAAGAATTTCAGGTATGCCATGTATACGAGCCCTATCACGATGAGCATCGGTATGCCAAAACCGGCAATGGCCGAAATCGCAAGTATGGCGAATCCGAGCGCGCCAAGGAATATGTTCCCGACGTCCTTGAGCGGGAGCAGCACGTCCTTGTCAACTGCCGGAGCCTCCTCGTATATCCGGACATTGACAGTGGACATGTCAATCTGCCTGTCCATGTTGAGCTTTTGCGACTGGTACATCTCTATGTCCGTCTGGACGCGGTTGAGCTCCGTTTCCACCGCGAGTATGTCTGAAAGCGTGCCGTTCCTGTCAAGGAGCGCGGTGATGCTATCTCTCTGCTTTTCCAGGTTCTTTATCCTGATTTCAATGTCAGTGTACTGCTGTCCTACGTCCTGGACATTGGAATTCATGCTCTTCACAGTGCCTATGGACTTGAATGTGTCAGCCAGGGACTCGAAGTCCGCTGGCTTGACTTTCAGCACAACATTGTAGGTTTTCGTGCTGTCCGTCTCGTAATAGTCTGCGCTTACTATCTGGCCGCCCTTGCCTGTGATTTTTTCTTTCAGGCTTGCATACTTGCTGTCAAGCGTGCCCGAGGGCACCTCGATGCTTGCGCTCGCGGTCTTTATCACCTTGCTCGAGTCAGAATAGGTTCCGCCGCTGCCACTGGCGTACGACTGCGACCCGGAATCCAAAGCGGGACTTGGCATGGCAATGCCATTTGCGCTCCTTGCGCCAATTTCCTGGCTGCCAATGCCGAGGCTTGCGCAGCCCGCGAAAAGCAACACTGCAATGACCAATAATGAGAGAACCGGTTTATTCATTTCATTCACCGGAAATGACTTGTTTTTGGCCGCATAAAAAGGAGCAGGTTTTGGTAAGGATGCGCCCGAATCTGGCTCGGGCTGGCCAAAAAGATAAAAAATTGAAAAAAATTTAGCTCAGCTGCATCTGCTCGAACCCCTTGCTCCCAAGCGCCATGAACACGATGCTTGCCCCAAGGAGCACTGCCAAGTCGAAGCCAGCACCGAAATTTGTAGTGCCAAGGAGCGCAAGCCTCATCAGGTCCACGCCGTAAGTCATGGGGTTTATCTTGACGACAACTTCCAGGTAGTTGGGCAGGTTCTCAATCGGGAAGAGCGCGCCCGAAGTAAGGAACATGGGCCACATGACAAAGCTCATCACGAGATTGAACCCTTCGGGGCTTGACATCTTTGCCCCTATGATAAGCCCGAGGCTCACCATGCACATTGAAAGCAGTGCGCCCGCGAAAAGCGCAAGCAGGGCGCCTGTTAGCGAGCTGACAAATCCCAAAAGCGCGCCAATTATGAGAAGTGCGCAAATCTGCACTATCACGTCGCTCATGCCGCCAAGCATCTTGCCGAGGAACACAGCGCTTCGCGGCACAGGCGCGACAAGCACTTCTTTCAGGAAGTCAAGCTTCTTGTCCCATATCACGTAAAGCCCGAAGAAAATAGAGCCGAAAAGCACGCTCATTGACACTATGCCGGGGAATATGTACTCCTGGTAGTTCATTCCATTGACAGAAATGCTCGCCCCAAGCCCGCCGCCAAAAGCCACTATCCAAAGCAAAGGCGTGATAATCGCGGAAATCACACGCTCCTTTTCCCGGAAAAATACCAGCAGTTCGCGGTACCATATTGCATATGCGCCTTTTAGGAATCCCATAACCAACATCTCTCAATAATAATGGCAATCTGGCCGCTTTCAGCGGTTGTTCATCGCCCTTTCAGCCCAGCCGCCCTCGCCTTCCTCTTCCCTTATCTGCCTGCCGGTGAATTTGATGAACACGTCGTTCAATGTCGCCGGGCGTATTTCTATGGACTCGACTTTGTCAAGCGACCGGAGCAGGCCCGGCAGCGCGGAGTGGGAGCCCTTTAGCGTGAACTGGATTTTCCCGTCGTCGAGGCGCTTTACCCCTGACGCGGACTTGTTTTTCCCGATAATCCGCATTGCCGCGGGCGGGTCATTGACCTTCAAAAGCACGGTGTCCCCGTCAAGGCCGTCCACAAGCTCGTGCGGCTTGCCAGTCGCCACAAGCCTGCCATGGTCAATAATCGCAATCCTGTCCGCGAACTGTTCAGCCTCTTCCATGTAATGCGTTGTGAATACAACGGTCGTGTTCTCGGTCTTTGCGAGTTTCCTTATGTATTCCCAGATGTGCGTCCTTGTCTGGGGGTCAAGCCCAACAGTGGGCTCGTCAAGGAAAAGTATCTTGGGCCTATGCAAGATGCCGCGGACCAGCTCAAGCCTCTTTCTCATGCCGCCCGAGTATTCCCTTATCTTTGAATCCTTCCTGCCGTCAAGCTCGACCAGGCGAAGGAGGAAGTCTATCCTCTCCTTCTTGCCCTCATTCCCCATTCCGTAAAGGAGGGCATGGAGCTCCATGTTCTCCCAGCCGGTGAGCAGGTCGTCGACGCTTGGCGCCTGGAACACCACGCCTATTTCCTGCCTGACTTTCAAGGGTTCTTTTGAAACGTCAAAGCCCGCGACAGTAGCGGAGCCGGCGGTCGGCCCGACAAGCCCGCAAAGCATTGATATGGTGGTGGTCTTGCCCGCGCCATTCGGGCCCAAAAGCGCGAACACCTCGCCTTTGTATACTTCAAGGGATATGCCGTCAACTGCTTTTACCATGCCGTCTCCCTTGCCATAATGCTTTGCAAGCTTGCTTATGCTAATAGCGGCAGGGGCATGCCCTTGCGCAGTTTGCGCTGCCGCCCTGGCTGGTTTTGGATTGGATGTTTTTTTGGTTTTCATGTCAAACGCCATATATGGGATAATTTGAAGCAAACGTGTGGATACATTACCAACAAAGTAGTATTTAAAGATATTATACCCGCCAGGATGCGGCATGGGCGCGGCGCCGGAAAACGGAATTTTGGGAATGCCGCCAAGCGCCCTGCCACGGCGTAAGAAGAGTTTTAAATCTGTCATTCGCGTAATAGTTCAGTTATAGTTGGTGAGAATATGTCTAACGCGCGCCTGTCGTCAAAAGCAAACCTGATTTTCACAAGCACAGTTGACAAGGCCTGCAGGGCCTCATTCAAGGACGCATTGCTCAGGGGCCAGCCTGACTTGAAGAATGGAAAGCGCGGCCTGTTCACAATCAACAGAAATGAAATCCCGAAATTGAGCCACAAGCAAATCCGGGAAATGAAGGACATGAACCTGGCGGAAGTCTACAACCAGGTGCTTGGCCCCATGCTTGCGCAGGAGTTCGGCGCTGACGTTTTAAGAAAGCTTCTTGAAACAGCGTACGACCCTGCAAAAATCAAGCTGATAACCGAAAAAGTGGTTGGGAAAACCCACATCATGTGGCAGACAGGGGGCCCGACATACTCGTTCAAGGATTACGCTGCCCGGTTCTTTGCAGTCATGCTCGACCACGTCCTTGCAGAGCTTGGCCAGAAAAGGATTGTCCTGGTGGCGACAAGCGGGGACACGGGCGGCGCAATCGCGGACGCGCACAAGGGGCTTGAAAATATCATTATCATAGTCTTGTACCCCGAGGGGAAGGTAAGCGGCGGCCAAAGGAGGCAGATGACCACGCTTGGCGACAACGTATACGCGTTTGCAGTCAACGGGTGTTTTGACACGTGCCAGGCGCTTGCAAAAAGGATGCAGAAGGACTTGAAATTCGCGCAGGAGGCATTCGGGTCCGGGGACATCTTCACGTCAGCGAATTCAATAAGCATTGGCAGGCTTTTGCCCCAGATTGCGTACCCTTTCTACGCATATTCGAGGATTTCCAATGGAAAGGAAAAAATCGTGCCTGCAATACCGTCCGGCAATTTCGGCAACCTCACGGGGACGCTTTTTGCATGGCAGATGGGCCTTCCGGTTGAAAAGATAGTGTGCGGCGTCAATGAGAACACCACATTCGCCGATTTCCTGCACTCCGGCAAATACGTGCTCTCGAACACGAAGTACAATCCGTCTTCCGCAATGGACGTCTCGCATCCAAACAACATGATGAGGATATTCCACCACTATGGCGGCATGCTTTACGACCAAAAAATAGAAGGCACTGAGAAATTCCAAAACGGCGTTGTTGAAAAATACCCGAACCTGGCAAGGATGAGGCAGGAATTCTATGCCGCGAGCCTGGACGTGCCCGGGCATTCAAGGGTCATAAATGAGGCATTCAACAGCCTTGGCATACGCCTGGACCCGCACGGGGCAGTGGGGTTTTATGCATTGCAAAAATACTTTGGCATTGACATGTTGCGCGACTCGCTCTCAAGCAAGCACTTTAGAGTAAGCAATAACAGCATCCTTTCCCTTGTTTACGAGACTGCGGACCCGGGAAAATTCATGGACTTGTACGACGAATTGAGGATAGATGTTGAAATGCCTGCCGGGATGAAGGCGCAGGAGAACCTGAAAGAGCGCATATTCCGCCTGGAAAGCAAGCCGGATTACGTAAAGACGGGGCCCGGGAAAAATGATGTTGCCGAGGCGCTCAGCGAGGAGCAGTATGGCGAAGCCAAAGCCCTTATTTCCAGGGAAGTCAAAAAGGACAGGCGGCTTGCCTAGCTTTTGGAAATTGCCTGCCTTTTTTTTGCATTGCCCCAATGCAGGCCACCTGGCTGATTACTCCAACTTGATTGCGGATTCCAAAAACTCCCTGCCAGGGAAATAGACGAGCTTGTGCTCCTTTGACCAGATATAATAGACATAGGCGCGTATGGCATCCCTGAAGCGCGCACGAATCCCGTCAATTATTTTCCTGAACTGCTCATAGCCCTCGACTTCAAGCTCGATTTCTATGTCCGCCGCGCCTCCTATGCTCTCATATGAATACACGACGTTGGGGTGGGCTGCGAAGTACTCTACCATCTGTTTCTTTGCAGAGTTGTCTTTCAGGCTGAATTCCACCTTGTACCAGTAATAGCCAATTTTAGAGAGGTCAATTTTCGGCCTGAAGCCGAGTATGATGCAATTTTCCTTCATGCTCCTGATGCGCCTGCCTGCAGCAGTTGGCGACATGCCGGCTCTTGACGCAATCTCGACAATTGGCATGCGCGCGTTTTCCGTGAGAAGGGACAGGATTTCAAGGTCATGGGAATCGTATGCCGCAACCGGGCCGCTGCCTTCAATGACTGACGGCGTTTCAGCCTGCACGGGCGCGTGGGCGCGGCTGCCAGGCACCAGGTAATGCCTGCGCCATATCCGGATTTTCGAGTAAAACGAGTCCTTGATGAACTCTATGCGGCCAAGATACCTGTCGAGTATCCACTGCTTGAGCTCGTGGAATTCCCGCACGTCCTTGACCCAGAATGCTATGCCCATGTCGGAAAACGAGCCGGACATGGTGTTGACCCACCACGCGTTCGGATGGGACTTGAAGACGGACACGACTTCCTGCTCGCCTGCGGGGTCCATGCCGCTGAACTTGAAGAATATGCGGCCGTTCTTGTACCCCAGCCGCGTCATGTCGACAAGCACGTAGAAGCCCTCGATGGCGCCCTCCTCCTGCATGCGGCGTATCCTGTAGCCAACGACCTCCTTGCTCACCCTGACGCGCCGCGCTATCGATGAGTTGGGCTGTCTTGCATCCAGGTCGAGCTGGTAGAGTATCTGCCTGTCATTTTTGTCAAGCTGGAACATAATATTTTCATTATCATGCAAAATAATATATAATAATGCCGTTTCGATAAAAAAATACCTGGAATATTTTATAGACAATGGCAGGCAGAACAATATACTTCGATATGCGGAATTTTGGTGAATCAATGGTTGCTGACAGCGATTCGAATTTCAGGGCCACATGCAATGTGCTTTTCGGCAGGGATATAGGCAACCTTGCAGCCTTCTCGCAATACCTTAAAAGCGACGTCGACGCCCCAATGCAGGCAAAATCAGCAATCAGCGGCAAGATCGTATATCTGTCGCAGCCACATTATTGCAAGGGCGCAGTTTTCGCGGACGTTTCCGAACTGCCGCAGGCAGGCGCGGCGCTCTCCATAAACGACATAAAGGACGTTGATTCCGCGCTTGGCGCGCTTTCAGAGAAATTCTGCTATTGCGGCAACAAGAACCTTGGCACGTCCCAGGGGGTTTTCGAAAGCGACATGTGCAATGACAGCATGGACATACTATCGAGCCTGAACGTGATGTCCTCGAAGCACGTAGCATACTGCAACGGCATTCGCGCCAGCGAGTGCGCATATGGATGCATGCTCGGCGGCGAGGTCGGCTTCTCAATCAAGTCCCAGATTTTCTTCTATTCCAAAAGATGCTTCGACTCGTGCCTGTGCTTCCATTGCACGGACATATACTGCTCGTTCAACTGCAGCGACTGCACAGAGGCCTTGTTTTCGTTCAACCAGAAGTCGAAAAGGCACATAATAGGCAATGTGGAGCTGCCGAAGGACAAATATGTCTCAATAAAGGCGAAGCTGGTCGGGGAAATCGCGGACATCCTGTCAGCCAAAAAAAGTTTCCCGCAGATATTCGAGCTTGCCAAGGGGGGCGGGAACATTGGCTGACAAGCTTGATGCCGCGTTCGCGCTCACCACGCGGCTGCTGTTTGGCAAGGAGCTCCCGCCAATCCCAAAATACGAGGCGTGGCTCAAGCAGAGGGTGCCGCCGGGCAGGAGAATGAAGTCGTGCCTTGGGCATGGCTCTGCATACGTGCCCATATACGGCGCGCTCAAGGCGCTGCCTGCAGAAAAGGTCGCGTCAGAAGAGGACCTGGCCGTAGCATCGTCAGCAAAGCTTGGCGGGGCGGATTATTCGCTTGCGGGCATAGTGCGGGAACTGCCCAAATTCGCGTATTTTGTCCCGACATACGCGCAGGGGCGGAACATGGGCGTGGAGGATTCCTTCCTTTACCTCGACTGCATGAACATCCGAGGCTGCTTCGACCCGTTCACTTCCAAGAACTGCGCATTTGTCCATTCGATAATGGATGCGGAAGGCATATTCGGCATGTACAGGATTGACAATGCGAAGTTCTCAATCCACTGCTACAACTCGATAAATGTCCAGCGCTGTTTCGAGATGGACGGGGCAAAGAACTGCTCCGACTCGATGTTTTGCCACAATGTCGAAGGTCTGGACAATTGCATATTCTGCTTCAACACAAAAGGGAAGAGGTATGCAGTAGGGAACCTTGAGGTTGGGAAAGAGAAATTCTTGGAATTCAAACAAAAACTGCTTGCGCGCATTGTTCCCGAGCTTGAAGCAAAGGGCAGACTCGATTTTGACATTTACGACTTGCTGTGCCAGAAAAAGAAAAAAGGGAAAGATTAGTGCAGGCAGGGGTTATGGAATATGGCCAATTTGGGAGATTTTCAAAAAATGGACATCAGGGTTGGAATGATAATCGGGGTTGAAAATTTCCCTGAGGCAAAAAAACCCTCATACAAGCTGACAATTGATTTCGGGCAAGGCATAGGTACGAAAACATCGAGCGCGCAGCTTGCCGCAAACTACGAGTCTGAGAGCTTGGTAGGCAGACTGGTCCTTTGCGTGATTAATTTTCCAGCCCGACAGATAGGTCCATTCTTGTCCGAAGTGCTGACGCTTGGCGTTCCGGACACGGGTGGTTCCTGCGTGCTTATTGCCCCGGAAAGGAATGTCCCTCTTGGCGGAAGGCTGTATTGACAAGGGACAGGTTGGCAACCAGCCTACAACCCCGCCTCTTTTTTCAAGGCCGCGGCCTTGTCCTTTTTCTCCCATGTGAAATCCGGGTCTTCGCGGCCAAAGTGACCATACGCCGCGGTCTTTTTGTAAATCGGGCGGCGAAGGTTGAGATCCTTGATTATCTGCCCTGGCTTGAGCCTGAAGTTCTTCCTGATAATCTCCTCTATCCTGGCGTTTGGGACCTTTGACGTGCCAAAAGTGTCAATGAAGATGGAAACAGGCTCAGCAATGCCTATCACGTAGGCGAGCTGGACCTCGCAGCGCGTCGCTATGCCCGACGCGACCACGTTCTTTGCAATGTAACGGGCCATGTAACATGCCGACCTGTCCACCTTTGTCGGGTCCTTGCCTGAGAAGCAGCCGCCGCCATGGGCGGCCATGCCGCCATACGTGTCCACTATTATTTTCCTTCCAGTGAGGCCAGTGTCGCCTGCTGGGCCGCCAATCACGAACTTGCCTGTCCCGTTGACCACGACTTTGGTCTCAGGCGTGAAATATTTCCCAAGTATTGGCTTGACAACGTGCTCTACTAAGTCAGCCTTGATTTTCTCCTGCGTGAGCTCCTTGCCCTCGACCTTTTCATCGTGCTGCGCAGCAATCACCACAGTAGTGACTTTTTTCGGCTTGTGGTCGGGGCCGTATTCCACAGTCACCTGCGTCTTACCGTCCGGGCGCAGGTAAGGGAGGATTTTCTTTTTCCTCGCCTCAGAGAGCCGCATTGCAAGCTTTTGCGCAAGCGAAATCGGCAGCGGCATGAGTTCTGGCGTCTCGTCGACCGCGTAGCCGAACATGATTCCCTGGTCGCCGGCGCCTATGTTCTCCAAGTCCTCCTCCTTCACGCCCTGGGCAATGTCCGGGGACTGGGAATGTATCGAGACCATGACGCCGCTGCCAAGAGTGTCGAACTGGTATTCCGGCTTGTCATAGCCTATTTCCTTTATAGTCTTTCTCACAATGCCCTGGATGTCGGCATAGCCGGATGTGGTCACCTCGCCAGCCACTACGACCAATCCTGTCGTGGCAAGCGCCTCGACGGCTACGTGGGACTTGGGGTCCTGCCTGATAAGCTCGTCCAGGACTGCGTCGGAAATCTGGTCGCACACCTTGTCCGGGTGGCCCTCGGTGACCGACTCTGAGCTGAACAAATAGTTGCCTTTTTCCATTGAAAATCGACCTCTAAAACCTTCATGCGCAAAAAACCCGGTGGGGAATTGCAGAAGTAAATGCGTTTTTTGCCATATTAATACTTATTTGAAACATTTATTCCTACAAGAATAATTCCAGCTTGCAATGCCTGTTGGGCCAGCTTGCAATGCCTGTTGCCCCGGGCACGGCACTTTGCCTTTTCTGCATATCGGGCGCATGGCATTAATCCCGCGCATTTAGGCCATGCCAGCCCAGGTTTCAAATTGTTCTCCCTCATGTTTTAAACAAGTTGCCTGCATTATGTAATGCATGGGAGGAGGATGGACAACAGCG